>JAVROZ010000464.1:0-6964 GCA_032162485.1 Mycobacterium sp. | reverse complement strand
AGGTCAGTGCGCTGGTCGACGGAATGTGGGACGAGGCGGATCGGATCGGTGCCGGCATCGCCGGCGGGGACCTGGTCAGTTGCCCGCAGTGGGTGGTGTCGGTGACGGTTCTGGGGGATCTCGATGATCGCCCACCGGTGCTGCGGTCTGGAGCAGAGACCGGTCAAGTTGTCGCCGTCGCCGGGGAGCTGGGTCGCTCGGCCGCCGGATATGAGCTGTGGCGCAACGGGGTCGAGAAGTTCGACGAACTCCGTCGCCGACATCTGGTGCCGCAGCCGCCCTACGGCCAGGGCGGGCTGGCCGCGGCAGCAGGCGCGATGGCGATGATCGACGTCTCCGACGGCTTGATCTCCGACCTGCGCCATGTCGCCGAGTCATCCGGGGTGGGCATCGACCTGTCCACCGCGGCGCTGGCCCTCGACCGCGATGCGGTGTCCGCAGCCGCGGCCGCGGTCGGCGGTGATGCGTGGGCATGGGTGCTCGGCGGCGGTGAAGACCACGCGCTGGTGGCCTGTTTCGCCGACTCGGTTCCTGTGGGTTGGCGGGTGATCGGGCGGGTGCTGGACGGTCCGGCGCGGGTGCTGGTCGACGGTCAGGACTGGACGGGTTATGCGGGATGGGAGTCCTTCGGGGGGAGCTAGGGTGGCGCAGTGACCGTCTACGCGATCGCCCAGCTGACATTCACCGACCGGGCGGCCTACGACCGGTATCAGGCGGCGTTCATGGATGTCTTCCGTCGTCACCGCGGGACATTGCTGGCCGCCGATGAGTCGCCGGAGGTAGTGGAGGGGCACTGGGACCGGGAGAAGGTGGTGCTGATGTCGTTTCCCGACCAGGCCGCATTCCGGGCTTGGGCGCAATCGTCTGAATATCAGGAGATCTCGGCGGACCGGCGGGCCGGCGCCGACACGGTGGTGCTACTGGTCGAGGGTCTGCAATGACCGCACGCCCGTTGAAGGAACTCGTCGACCAGGGTTGGGCGACAGCGCTGGAACCGGTGGCCGACCAGGTGGGCCAGCTAGGACAGTTTCTACGCTCGGAGATCGCGGCCGGGCGACAATACCTTCCCGCGGGCCCGAACGTGTTGCGCGCCTTCACCTATCCGTTCAATGACGTTCGGGTGCTCATCGTCGGTCAGGATCCGTACCCGACGCCCGGCCACGCGGTGGGATTAAGTTTCTCAGTCGCACCCGAAGTCCGTCCGCTGCCTCGCAGCCTGTCCAACATCTTTGATGAGTACAGCGCCGACCTGGGGCATCCACGGCCAACGTGCGGCGATCTGACGCCGTGGGCGCAACGTGGTGTATTGCTGTTGAACAGGGTGCTGACCGTGCGTCCGGGCAATGCGGCGTCGCACCGCGGCAAAGGGTGGGAAGCGGTGACGGAGTGCGCGATTCGGGCCCTGGTTGCGCGCGAACAGCCGATGGTGGCGATCCTGTGGGGACGTGACGCGTCGACGCTCAAGCCGATGCTGGCTGCCGGCAATTGTGTCGCGATCGAATCGCCCCACCCCTCGCCGTTGTCGGCGTCGCGCGGATTTTTCGGGTCTCGGCCCTTCAGTCGTGCCAACAAGCTGCTCGCCGAGATGGGCGCCGACCCGATCGATTGGAGGTTGCCGTGACCGAGATGATGGCATTGCGAGCACATCGGCGAGGCGGCCCCGAGGTGCTGGTCGTCGAACATGCACCGGTGCCGGTTGCGGGGGACGGCGAAGTGCTGGTGGCCGTGCACGCCGCTGCCATCACCTTCGACGAGCTGACCTGGGACGAAACGTGGACCCGCGACGGTGCGAGCCGGACACCGGTGATCCTCTCGCATGAGGTATCCGGTGTCGTTTCGGAAACACGCTCCGGCGTAACGGATTTCCAGCCCGGCGACGAAGTGTACGGACTGATCGAGTTCGATCGCGACGGCGCGGCCGCCGATTTCGTCGCGGTGCCCGCGGCCGATTTGGCGACCAAGCCTTCGACGGTGTCGCACACCGAGGCCGCGGCGTTGCCGCTGGCCGGGCTGACCGCCCTGCAGGCCCTGATCGACCATGCGGCAGTGCGGCCGGGCGAATCTGTGCTGGTGCACGGCGGCGCCGGCGGGGTTGGTGCGTTGACGGTGCAACTGGCCGCGATCCTCGGTGCCGACGTGACCGCGACCGTCCGCAGCGACACAAGCGAACTGGTCCGTGGCTTTGGTGCTCGCCAGGTAATCGATGTTCGCACAGCGGCCTTCGACGAAGCCGGTGGAACCTAT
This sequence comes from Mycobacterium sp., assembly GCA_032162485.1. Classification (GTDB taxonomy): domain Bacteria; phylum Actinomycetota; class Actinomycetes; order Mycobacteriales; family Mycobacteriaceae; genus Mycobacterium. Next base: position 4,720 of record JAVROZ010000464.1, on the reverse strand, counting down.
GACGTGGTGATCGACACCGTTGGTGGCCAGACGCTGGACCGATCTTTCGGCGTGCTGCACCGGGGTGGGCGGCTGGTGACGTTGTCGGCGCCGCCACCCGACGAAAAGGCTACCGAATACGCAGTCACGGCAACGTTCTTTATTGTCACACCCAATCGAAGCCAGCTCGCCGAACTCGCCGCGCTGGTGGACGCCGGGCGCCTGCAGGTGGAAATCGCGCGGACATTTCCCCTCACGCAGGGCCGGGCAGCGTTTGAAAGCGGCGCACGCCCGGGGCGGCGCGCGGGTAAAACCGTGATTGTGGTGCGGGATTGAATGCGTAGGGGCACCCATGTACGACTTGGATGAAACCATCCGGCAGCGGCGATCGTCTCGCTTGTTCCTTGCCGACCCGGTCCCGCGGCACCTGATCGAGGAGTCGTTGGAGTTGGCCGTGCGCGCGCCGTCGAATTCCAACGTGCAGCCGTGGCATGTGGCGTTCACTACCGGGGCGGCCCGGGACCGGTTGGTCGCAAGTCTGCTGGAAAAGGCGCGTGCGGAGCCGCCGAAGGTTCCCGAACTCCCCCCGACGTTCGCGCACATGCGACGCGACTTGGGCGGCCAGGTATACGGCTCGATGGGCATCGCCCGCAGTGACAGCGCGGCCCGGCGCATTGCCGTACTACGCAACTGGGAATTCTTCCGCGCCCCGGTGGGCGGCGTGGTGTTCATGCATGAGGAGTTGGGTCTGGTCGACAGCATGGGCGTCGGAATGTTCCTACAGACCCTGGTGCTGGCATTGACCGCTCGCGGCCTCGGCACCTGCGTCCAGGTTTCGATCGCCGGCTATCCCGAGGTAATCCGGGAGCAACTGGGCATCTCCGCCGAGATGAACATCTTGTGTGGGCTTGCGATCGGCTACCCCGACCCCGAGTTTTCCGGCAACAGTCTGCGTGTGGGTCGGGACAGCCTGGACGAGCACGTGGTGTTCCTCGATGAGTAGCGGCCTTAGGAACCGGGGAAGTTGACGTCCTTCGTCACGGCTTTCCATTCCTCGATCGATGCCGACAACGCAGTGATCTTGTCGCGCATCGCCTTGAGTACGTCGCGGCCCAGCAATAGCCGCAGCGGCGGATCGTCGAGTTCGGTCACCATCAGCACCGCCTCGGCCACCTTTTTCGGGTCGCCCGGCAGGTGATCGGCGAACTGCTTGATCAGGTCCTTGCGCGCAGCCACATCGGCGTAGTCGGCTATCGGGTTACCGGATTCCTTCATCGATCGAGACGCCCAATCGGTGCGGAAGGCACCGGGTTCGATGGCGATTACCTTGATCCCCAGCGGGCGCACCTCGGTGGCGAGTGCTTCGGTGACCGCCTCCAGTGCGAACTTGGTCGACGAATAGTAGGCGTTGGGGGGGTTGGCCACCAGTCCGGTCATCGACGAAATATTGATGATGTGGCCCGAGCCGCGGGCACGCATGGCAGGCAGTACCGCCTTGATCATGTCCACGGCACCGAAGTAGTTGACGTCGAACAGCTTTCGGACTTCGGCGTCCTCACCCTCTTCCACAGCGGACAGGTAGCCGTGACCCGCGTTGTTGACCAGGACGTCTACTCCGCCGAACGCCTCATCGGCCGCTGACACCGCGGCCGCAATCTGGCCGGCATCCGTCACGTCGAGTGCGACAGCCAGGGCACGATCACCGAACTCGTCGACGAAATCCTTTACCGCGTCAGCCCGTCGCGCAGTCACCACCACGCTGTGGCCGGCTTCCAATGCCGCGTGGGCGATTTCGCGACCAAAACCGGTGGAGCATCCGGTGACCAGCCAGCGCGCCATCTCAGACCGTCCCTTCCGGCAGGCGACGCAGATACGCCGCGCGGCGGTCCGCTAGTTGGGCGGTCCGCTGCTGCGGACTGACCCGCGGCAGATGCGAGACCTCGGCGTCGAGCCGGACCAGCTTGACCACCCGCCCGCGCGCGCCGAGGTCTTCGCGCGGCCCGCTGCCGCCGAACTCCGCCATCCGCAGCGTGAGGATGCCTTCGTGAAGCCCGTCGGAGTCGATCCAGTTCGCCACGCCGGGATCCTGCGCCGCGATCACGTAGGTGTAGCTGCCGTCTTCGTTGGCCACCGACTGCGACTTGTTGAGGCTGCCGGTGCGGTCGATGATGTCAAGCGTGGTCCCCCAAATATTGCTCAGGGGGACCGTGAAGTATTCGGCGCCACCGTCGTTGAGCTCAACCACGAACGCCTCGTCGGGGGCAAGGTCGAAGCGGCCCATCACATAGACCTGGTTGCGCATCGCGCCGACCTTGTCCGCCGACCAGGCCAAGTTGAAGTGGTTGGGCGGCATCTTGTAGACGCCATGGCTGAGCTTGCCGGTGAAGTTGGCGAAATACTCCATCATCGACGCGGTCGCGTCGGCCTGTTCGTCAAGGGTGCGTGCGGGCCCTCCTGGTGGGCCGCCGAGCCGTTGCACCTCAAAGTGGTTGGGATCGTCGCGGGCCCAGTCCAGTAGCACGTCGCGAATATAGAACTCATGCGCCTGCGCGGTGGATTGCACGTGGTTGGGCCGTCCGTTGGCGGGCTCGGCGTCGACGCTGATGGTGAAGCTGCCGTCGGAGTCGACCTGCATGGTGCGGCCGTTGAGCACATCGACGGTGCCCATGTTGGCGTCCCACAGCGTGAAGTAGTTCTCGGTCATGCGGTGCTCGCCTACCCGGCCGTGGATCTCATAACGCTCTTCACCGGAGATCGGAATCACCCGGTACACACTGTCGGGATTGTCGATGCCCCAACGTGATCCAGGAATGCGGCGGCCTTCCACGGGATGCGCCAGCCGGGTAATGCAACAGACTTTGGGCCGCATCTTGTCCTGGTTGGACGACCACACCGCCGCCGAGAACATCACCTCGGCGAACGCATCGTCGAACCGTGCGCGCATCGCTTCCGACGCCTTGGCGCGGCCCAGCCAGGTTTCCGCGACACTCCGATAGGCGGCCTTGACGGTGGGATGCTCGATCAGGTCGACGGCGGCCAGTTCCTGTTCGCGCTGGGACGGTGTTGAAATCGGGTCGTCAAGCATGCACTGCTCCTCACTTTTCGACATACTGTCGAAAACGTCTGTTGTACAACGTGAATCGCTCGTCGACCTGCTCGGGAAGCAAGCCATAATTTTCCAATCCGTACGGCGGGCGCGCCGCCTCACGGGCGCGCTCGTTGCGCCAGCGCCGCATCGCTTCCTCGGCTTCGGCGGTAAACGGCAGGCCGACTGCGTCGTAGACGCGGGCCACCTGCCCGATCGGATCGGCCACCGCAGCGTCAAACCCGATATCGGTCACGCTGTCCCCGCCGGTTTGTCGGGTCCACCCGTCCCGGACCGCCATCGCACGATCATTGGTCCATCCCATCCGCTGCAACCACTGCGCACCCACTCTGTTCAGGTCCACGGTGTCGGCGTGCATGGCATGCAGCGTCGCGTTGAGACTGGCCCCGGACGCAATTGTGGTGCGCGGGTCGCGGTGCATATGCACGATATGTAGGTCGGGGAACTGGGCTCGCAACAGATCCAGGTAGCCGAGGTGCGCCGGCGACTTGAGCACCCAGCGTTGTGGCTGCACGCTGCCCTCCCGACGAACCTGCCGTTTCTGCCACTGCAGAAACTGCAGCATGCGGTGCCGGTAGTCGTAGGCGGGAGTGAAATCCTGTTCGTCGAGCCAGGACCGATAGTGGGGGAGGTGCGCCCCGGACTCGGGGACATGCGACAGAAACGTGTCAGCCAGGAAGACGATCTCCTCCTCGGCTTCCCGCGCGTACATCGGATGGATGGCGAACAGCTCGGGTGCCAGTTCGCGGGACTTCGATTCGCGCGCTTCGCTGATGGCGATGCGCGGATCCACTCCGGTGAACTCATAATTGAGCCGGGGCGCAACCTCGACGACTTCCCAGCCGTAGGCGCAGACTAAGCGTGGGTCGGCGGCCAGCAGGCGCTGTAGCAACGTGGTGGCGCTGCGCATCATCCCGACGACGACGATCGGCGCGGCAACTTTCTCGTCGAGAATCTCCGGGTGACAACGGATCCACTCCTGCGTGCGCAGTCGCATGCGCAGGCTGTGGACGATGCCCGAACGCAGGATGTGGGTGCCGATCGGGTTGAGGTCAGCGCTTACATAGTCAGCCAGTAGCACCTGTAGTGGGCCCTCGAACTCGCCTGGTCCCCACTCGGTCAGCGATTCTTTGCGTTGCGCGTCGGCCAATACCGCAGCTACATCAAACGCGCTCGAGGGTTCCACCTGGAACCTCAGTCAGAACTTCAGGTGGTGGCTGACGTCGCCGACTTGGTCGACGAACATGGTGCGGCTGTCGAACCACCAGGCGCCGTCGCGTCGGTGAAACGTGTCCTTGTAGTGGCCGGTCACGATCACCTGCAGCGGCAACTCCGGCGTGGCCTGCGTGACGCAGTAATAGGACGTGCTGCGTGCGGTTCCCTGCGCCTCGTCGATATCGAGTCGCACGTTGGTGGTGTTGTGTTTGGTCTTCGGGGTGCCGTCCTCGTAGATGCGAGTAGCCATCTCATACATTTCCCGGACTCGGGTGCTCCCAGCGAAAACGGTCTCCGGCGGACCGTCCTCCACTCCGCAGATTCGGCCATGTTGAAACAACCCGGCTACCCCGTCCAGATCCCCGTCGTCCAGCAGTTGCGCATAGGTGTAAATCAGGTTCGTGATTTCGGTTGCGCTAC
>JAVROZ010000463.1:0-2583 GCA_032162485.1 Mycobacterium sp. | reverse complement strand
CGTGGGCCGCTGGCATCGCCCAGCGCTTGCTTGGCCACACCCACCGCAGCGCCGGCAAGGTTCAGGCTCGCCTCTGCGGCGGCAAGGCCGGTGCGCGCGGGCGCGGTCGCGATCGCAACGAGGGTTTTGCCGAGGTTCATCCTGGAAGTCTATTCGCGGCGTGTGCGAAAACACGCGTGGGACCGAGCTCATTTGGGCCGACTGCTGGCAGACTACTAGCAGTCGCCTTACAACGACCTCACAGGAAGTCTTCAATGAACGCAAAGGTAATTCACAAGTTCGGACGGGGGCGCTGACCTCATGACACTCGGCATCCAGAACGGGGCCAACAACCCGGAGGCCCGCATCCTCGTCGTCGACGACGAGCCGAACATCGTCGAGCTGCTCTCGGTGAGCCTGAAGTTCCAGGGCTTCGAGGTTCTCACCGCTACTACCGGCGGACAAGCCCTGGACCGGGCGCGCGAAGCCCGGCCGGATGCGGTGATCCTCGACGTGATGATGCCCGGAATGGACGGCTTCGGGGTGCTGCGACGCCTGCGCGCCGACGGCATCGACGCGCCCGCATTGTTCCTGACGGCCCGAGACTCGTTGCAGGACAAGATCGCCGGACTGACGCTGGGTGGCGACGACTACGTCACGAAACCGTTCAGCCTCGAAGAGGTTGTGGCCCGGCTGCGGGTCATTCTGCGACGTGCCGGCAAAGGCGGTGGCACCGAACCGCGCAGTTCGCGTCTGTCGTTCGCCGACATCGAACTCGACGAGGAAACCCACGAAGTGTGGAAGGCCGGCCAGTCGGTGTCGCTGTCGCCCACTGAATTCACCCTGCTGCGTTACTTCGTGATCAACGCGGGCACGGTACTGAGCAAGCCGAAGATCCTCGACCACGTCTGGCGCTACGACTTCGGCGGTGATGTCAACGTTGTCGAGTCCTACGTCTCCTATCTGCGCCGCAAGATCGACACCGGCGAGAAGCGGTTGCTGCACACGCTTCGCGGCGTGGGCTACGTGTTGCGCGAACCCCGCTGAGCATGGCGAACAGGTATCGACGAGGAGTGCCGCTGCGGGTAGGCCTGGTCGCGGCCACCCTCGTGCTGGTGATGTGCGGGCTCCTGGCGTCGGGCGTGGCGGTGACGTCGATCCTGCGGCACAGCCTGATCAGCCGGATCGATTCCACCCTGATGGACGCCACCCGCACCTGGGCGCAGGCGCCCTGGAAGCACACGCTGTCCAGTGGCGAAGGGCCGGACCCGGCCCGGCCACCGTCGAAGTTCTACGTGCGAGCGATCAGCCCGGACGGACACATCCTGACGGCCATCAACGACCGCAACGCCGAGCCGGCGTTGCCTGCCGACAACGACGTCGGACCCAACCCGACAACGCTGTCATCGGTAAGCGGCTCGGACATCGAGTGGCGGGGCGTGTCGGTGCACGGCCCGCAGGGCGGCCTGACCACGGTGGCCGTTGACCTTTCCGACGTCGACCACACAATGCGGTCACTGGTCTTGTTGCAGGCCGGCATCGGGGCCGCGGTGTTAGTGGTGGTCGGGATCGCCGGGTTCGTCGTGGTGCACCGAAGCCTGCGCCCGCTGGCTGAAGTTGAACAGACCGCCGCCGCGATCGCCTCGGGCGAACTCGATCGACGCATCACCGAACGCGACCCCCGTACCGAGGTCGGCCGACTTTCGTCGGCGCTCAATGGAATGCTGTCGCAAATTCAGCAGGCCGTAGCGGCCTCGGAGTCATCGGCAGAGACGGCGCGCACGTCCGAGGAGCGAATGCGGCGATTCATTACCGACGCCAGCCACGAACTGCGCACTCCGTTGACCACCATTCGCGGATTCGCGGAGCTGTACCGTCAGGGTGCCGCGCGCGACGTTTCGATGCTGCTGTCACGCATCGAGAGCGAGTCCAGCCGGATGGGATTGCTGGTCGACGATCTGCTGCTACTGGCCCGCCTGGATGTGCAACGGCCGCTGGACCGCAACCGGGTGGACCTGCTGGCGCTGGCCAGCGACGCCGTGCACGACGGGCGCGCGATCGATCCCGACCGCACCATCACCATGGAAGTGTTCGACGGCCCAGGAATCCCCGAAGTGCTCGGTGACGAACCGCGGCTGCGTCAGGTGCTGAGCAATCTCGTCGCGAACGCTATCCAGCACACGCCCGAGAGCGCGGACATCAGGGTTCGGGTCGGCACAGACGGCGACGACGCCGTGCTCGAGGTGGCCGACGACGGTCCCGGGATGAGCCAGGAGGACGCGCAGCGGATATTCGAGCGCTTCTACCGCGCCGACTCGTCGCGGGCGCGGGCCAGCGGAGGCACCGGACTCGGACTGTCGATCGTCAACTCGTTGGTCAAAGCTCACGGTGGCAGCGTCACGGTGACTACTGCGCCCGGTGCGGGGTGCTGCTTTCGGGTCACGTTGCCGCGTGTCAGCGACGTGCCCGCGCAGGTCGGTTAGCGACCTACAGGTCCGCCAGCGCGGCCTTGATCTTGGCCTGCGCCTCATCGAGCGACTGCGCTGAGGGGTTGCGGTCGACATTGGCAAACCCGAAGTCGCCCAGGCTGCGGGTGGGGAACAC
>JAVROZ010000462.1:0-11960 GCA_032162485.1 Mycobacterium sp. | reverse complement strand
ACACATTCGGCGTGCGGCAACTAAAGCGCGCGAACCAACTCGATGGCCCGGCCGAGTGTGGAGAGCTTGGCCTCCAGGGTCTCGCCCGCGGGATAGAGTCGCACGGTGTTCACTCCTGCGTCGCGCCAAACCGCAAGGCGCGCAAGGACCATGTCCTCCGTTCCGATCAGCGTGGTGGCCAGCACCATATCGTCGGTGATCAACGCCGTCGCCCCGGGCCGGTCCCCGGCCTGCCAGCGTTCCCGCACCGCAGCGGCCACGTCACTCCAGCCCTGCCTGCTGTAGGCCTGGTTGTAGTAGTTCGTGCTGGCCGAGCCCATCCCACCGAGGCTGAACGCGAGCTCCGTCTTGCGGCCGGCGACCATGTCACGCAGCGCTTCTTCGTCAGCCGCAAACGCGACTTCGGCGCCCTGACAGACGTCGATGTCGGCGCGGGTGCGACCGGCGGCGGCCAGTCCCTCGTCGAGGTGGGCGAAGTAGGCCTCCGCAGCGCCTTCCGGAACGAAGCTGGTGCCCAACCAACCGTCGGCGACCTGTCCGGTCAGTCGCAGCATCGCCGGCGACAGCGTGGCCAAATAGATGGGTATCGGATGCTCGGGCCGGGTCGACAATCGCATCGGCACCGCCTCGCCGCCCGGGCGCGGAATCTGAATCTCCTTGCCGGAGTAAGAAATTTTGCCACCCTCGAATACCTGCCGAACGACCTCGACAGTCTCGCGGATCCGCGACAGCGGCCTGGTGAACGACATCCCGTGCAGACCCTCGATCACCTGGGGTCCCGATGCGCCCAGGCCGAGCAGAAACCGCCCGCCGGACAGGTTGGACAACGTGATCGCCGTCTGGGCGACGAGTACCGGCGAGCGGGTGCCGACCTGGATCACCCCGGAGCCCAGCAGCAACCGATCGGTTCGGGCCGCCAGGTAACCAAGCGCCGACGGTGCATCCGCACCCCAGGCCTCGGCAACCCAACAGACGTCGAGTCCCAGCCTTTCGGCCTCGACCACGAATTCAACGGTTTCACCAGCCGACCCGCCCCCTGACAGTTCGACCGTCGTCGCCGTCCGCATCACCGCACCCCGTGTTCGGCCAGCCTCTTGATTGCGGCCAGGGTTTTGTCGATGGCGCCCTCGAATTCCCGCATGCGGACGAACACGATCTTCTGCTCTTTGTCGGGCATCGACTCGATGGCCACCGACAGTCCCGAAGGGGCCGGTCCCATCTGCATCCAGTACGCCAGGTTGGTACCACCGTCACGCGGTGTCAGCCGGAACCGCCAGATCGAGGCAGGGAAGTCTGGATCGCCGACCGCCCAGGCGAATTCGTGTGGCTGGTCGAAGGCGACGACATACGATGTGGTGCTCCATTGTCCGAACGCGTCGTGTTCGTTGTAGCCGACGAACTTGGCCCCGATCCGGGGCCCACTGGCTCCGTCGAGCCACTCGACACGTTGTAACTCATTGCTCAGTGTCGGCATCAGTTCGATGTCGGACACCAGGCTCCAGACTCGCTCGGGGTCGGCGTCGACCCATGTTGCGGCTTCCACCGTCGGCTTGTCCGAATAGCGCGCGCCGGTCCACTCCACCTGACCATTGTGTCCCCTGAAATGACTCGAGACTGCGCCCAGGGTGACCCGATGTCGAAATGACACACCCTGGACGCAGTCTCGATCCAATCGAGCGGTGGAGCTTTAGGCGGCCACCAGCTCTAGTTCGGCGGGCGCGGTGGCTGCCTTCTTCCGCGACCAGGAGTCGGGGAAGGCGAGTCGGACGATCTTGCGCACGACGGTGCCGAATTGGTGCGGCAGTGAGCCCTTGTTGTAAGGGATGCCGTAACGCTCGCAGATCTCCTGCACCTCGGGCGCGATCTTCGGGTACCGGCGGGCCGGCATGTCCGGGAACAGGTGGTGCTCGATCTGGTGGGACAGGTTGCCGGACAGCACGTGGAAGGTGTTGCCCCCGGTCAGGTTCGCCGAGCCGAGCACCTGGCGGAAGTACCACTGCCCGCGAGACTCGTCCTTGGTCTCCTCGACGGTGAACTCCTGAGTACCGTCCGGAAAGTGGCCGCAGAAGATGATCATGTACGACCAGACGTTGCGCATCAGGTTGGCCGTGAGGTTACCGGTGAAGACGAATGGCGCGAACGGGCCGGCCAGCAGTGGGAACGCCACGTAGTCCTTGAGCGACTGGCGACGCGTCTTCTTCCAGATGGCCTTCAGGGTGTCGCGCTTGTCGCGCAGCGTGATCTCACCGGAGCGGATTCGCTCGGTTTCCAGTTCATGCAGGGCGACGCCGTACTGGAACAACACCATCAGCAGGAACGCATACACCGGGTTGCCCAGGAAGTACGGCGTCCAGCGCTGGTCCTCGCTCATCCGCAGGATCCCGTAACCGATGTCGCGGTCCATCCCCACGATGTTGGTGTGGGTGTGGTGCATGTAGTTGTGCGAGTGCCGCCACTGGTCGGCCGGGCAGGCGGTGTCCCATTCGAAGTCGCGGCCGGAGATCGTCGGGTCACGCATCCAGTCGTACTGACCGTGCATGATGTTGTGACCGATCTCCATGTTGTCCATGATCTTCGCGATGCCCAGCATCCCGGTGCCGAACAACCAGGTAGGGGGAAGGAACAGCAACGCACGGCCGCCAACCTCCAACCCGCGCTGGATCTTGATCATGCGGCGGATGTACTCGGCGTCTTCTTCGCCGAGGTCGGCCATCTCGCGTTCCTTGATGATGTCAAGCTCACGGCCGAAGGCGTCGGCCTGCTCTTTGGTCAGGGTGATCTTGTTCTGTGACATGATTTTTCCTCCTGAGGGTCTGGTGTGGGCTGTTAAGGCTGGTGCTAGAGGGCGATATCGACGTCTCCGACGGGCACCGAGACGCAGATCTGCACCTTCTCGTCGGGTCCGGTGGAGACTGCCCCGGTGACCAGGTTGCGCACAGTGCCGGAGGTCTTGCGGCGCGTGCAGGTGTGGCAGATGCCCATCCGGCATCCGTTCTCCGGCTTCAGGCCGGCGGCCTCGGCCTGTTCCAGCAGCGGGCGACCGTCATCGACGACGTCGACATTGCTGTCCGCGAAGGTCACTCGGCCGCCGGTCGGATTGGCCGGTGGTTCGAACACCGGCGGCACGAAACTTTCGGTGAACACGTTTTCACAGTGCGCCATCACGGCGTCCACCAAAGCGTTTGGCCCGCACACGAACACCGCGTCGGGCGCGGGCATCGCGGCGGTCAGGTGCTCGGCTCCGAAGCGGCCGGCAACGTCACCGGCACCCGAGCGGGTGTAGCCGTGCAGCACCCGCACCCCGGGCATGACGGCCAGCTCGTCGCGGTAGGCGGCTTCCTTGGGGGTGCGGGCGTAGTGCACCAAGGCGATCTCACCGGTATGGCCTTCGGCGACCAGGGTGCGCAGCATCGCCATCACAGGGGTGATGCCGCTCCCGCCGGAGACGAACAGGATCCGGCGTGGCCGCTGCTCAGGCAGCACGAAGTCGCCGCCGACGCCGTCCAGGCCCACCACCATGCCCCGACGTGCCCGCTCATACAGGTAGGTCGAGACCAGCCCGCCGTCATGGACACCGATCGTCAGCTCGAGTTGCGTGCTGCCTTCGACATTGGCCGGCGAGTAGCACCGGGAGTGCATGCGGCCGTCGATCTCGACCGTCACGTTGACGAACTGGCCGGCCTTGACCGTGTGGCGATCAGTGAACGCGTCGTTCGGAGCCAGCGTCAGCGTGACGCTGCGCGGCGTGGTCCGCCGAACGTCCACCACCTTGGCGCGCGGCTGGCCCGACGTCCAAGTGGGCGTGACAAGCTCGGTGTAGCGGTCCACGCCGTGCGGGCCGGTGAGCAGATCGACGAGGTCAGAACTCAGGACTCGCTTGGCGATCGTCCGAGTGAAAGTTTGGGTGAACATGTGTACACCGTGTCACCGTGCGGCGCAGGTGGTCAAGGGTTTCGGCAGCCTTGTGTTACGGTTCACATAGTGAACAGTCGTACTCCTGGCTCACACTCGCGGCGATCGGGCCAGGACAAGGCCCGCGATCGAGGCCGTGAGAGCCCCTCTCGTGAGGAGCGCAAGGAAGCGACGCGGCGGGCCATCATCGCCGCAGCGCTCAGGGCGCTCAACGACCGCAGCTTCAGCGGCCTGAGCCTGCGTGAGGTGACGCGCGAGGCCGGTATCGTGCCCGCGGCGTTCTATCGACACTTCGAGTCGATGGAGGCGCTCGGCCTGGTGCTGATCGACGAGTCGTTCCGCAGCCTGCGCGACACGCTGCGCGGCGCGCGCGCCGGAAAGTTGGATCCGAACCGGGTGATCGAATCCTCCGTCGAAATCCTGGTCGGCAGTGTCGCCGACGAGCGTGAGCACTGGCGCTTCATCTCCCGGGAACGCTCAACCGGCGTATCGGTGCTGCGCTATGCGATTCGCACCGAGATTCGGCTGATCACCTCGGAGCTGGCCACCGACCTGGCGCGCTTTCCGCGGCTCAACCAATGGAGTACCGAGGATCTCAACGTGCTGGCAAGCCTTTTCGTCAACGCGATGATCGTGACGGCCGAGGCCATCGAGGATGCGCAAGGCGCCGAAGCGCTGCAGGAGATCCACCGGATCGCGGTCAAACAGTTGCGGATGATCGCCATCGGTGTCGCGGTCTGGAAAAGCGAACCCTGATCACTCGTCGACAACGGTGAAAAGCGAACTCCCATCCTCCGGAGCCCCGTCCACCTGACCACGGTGTGCGCGCGCAGGACGCGCAGCTTCGCCAACCGCGGCAGAGCCTTCGCTGACCTCGGGCTCCTCGGCGGCCAGTCGCGCGTCCAGGGATTCTCCCTCGCGTTCTTCGCGTGCCGTCATGCCGAATTTGTCGGCTTCGGACCAGTCGTCCGGCGGGTCGACGACGGTGTCGCCGTCGTCGTTGCGCAGTTCGTCGGAGTCGGTCGATTCGCTGGGATCCAGGGTGTCGTCGGGGCCGGTCATTCGCCTCGGTTGCCCGCAGCGTTTGGCGACTAAACCCCGCTGGCCGAATGGTGACGACGCGCCGCTAGCCGATGGCGAGCGGGTACCCGCCGCAGACTTTGAGGGTTTCACCGGTGATGAACGACGCCTCGTCTGAACACAGGTAGAGCATGGCGGACACCACATCGTCCATCGTGCAGATCCGGTGCACCAGCTGCAGCTCATGAATGTAGCCGTCGACCAGCGCGCGCGGCACGTCGGCGAGCGCGCTCTCGGTGTTCGTCAGCCCGGGCGCTATTGCGTTGACGCGGATCAGGTCGGGCGACAGCTCGGAGGCGAAGGCAACGGTCAAGCCCCGCACCGCAAGCTTGGACACGCCATAGGGCGTGCCACTGCTGAAACCTGCCGTCGACGACATGTTGAGCACCACCCCCCCACCGCGTTCTCGCATCGAATCACGGCATGCCAGAGTGCAATTGATGACACCCATCATGTTGACGTCGAACAGACCGCGCAGGTCGTCGCGGGAAAGAGCACCGAACGGCTGGTTGTACTTCATCAGGTGACGACCGGCATTGTTGATGAGAATGTCGATCCCGCCGAATTTTTCGATCGCGGCGGCCACAGCCGCGTCAACCTGGTGTTCGTCCGCGACATCACACGGCACCGCGATCGCTTGAGCACCAACGGATATCAATTCCGCAGCGGTCCGCTGCGCACCCTCGGTATCGATCTCGGCGATCACCACGCCGGCCCCCTGCGCGGCCAGCGCCTTCGCGAATGCCCGCCCGAGCCCGACCGCTGCGCCCGTGATGAAAGCGGTCTTCTTCGCAAAGTGCTGCGTGCTCAACGCGGGTCCCGCCACATCGGCCAGATCGTCGGGCCGCCGTCGGGCAGCACGACCTCACCGGTGACGGTGAACCCGAAACGTTCGTAATAGGGCACATTGTCGGACTTGCTGGATTCGAGATAGGCCGGACAGTATTCGGCATCGCAGCGCTCCAACCGTGAGCGCATCAGCACCTGCCCGAACCCCCGGCCGCGGACTGACGGGTCGCTGCCGATGACAGCCAGATACCAGTGCGGCTCCTCGGGATGTAACTGCTTCATCATTTCCTGCGCTGCGCGCGCCCGCGCCATACGGAAGCCGAATACCCGCAGAAATGTCGGGATCTGGGCCAGCTGCGTGCGCCGCGATTCCCGCCATTGATTCGGCGGATCCCACAGCGCCGCCGCGCCGATGTCGGGACCGTCAAACGCCACCTCCACGCCGCCGGGCGCCAGATGGTGATGGCGGGTCATGGTCGCGAACAGCCGTGACAGACCGGCGAGCCGCGCGTTGACGTCGGGCAACAACCAAACCGAGACGGGATCGTCGAAGAAGGCCCGGCCCAGCGTCCGTCCCAATTCACCGACATCAGCTTTTTGCGCCGGGCGTACCTGCGGGGTCATCTCATCGAGGTTAGTGCGTTGCCGGTCACCGCGGATCCCGCCACATCGGCCACATCGTCGGCCCACCGTTCGGAAGCACGATTTCACCGGTCAGCGTAAAGCCGAAACGCGTGTAATAAGGCACATTTTCGGCTTTAGTCGACTCCAGATAGGCCGGACAGTATTCGGCATCACAACGCTCCAGCCGAGACCGCATCAGTGCCTGCCCGAAACCTTTTCCGCGGACATCCGGATCGCTGCCGATCGCGGCCAGGTACCAGTGCGGTTCTTCGGGGTGCGCGCGCTTCATCGCCTCCTGCACGGCGCGTCCCCGCGCGGCACGAAAGCCGAACACCCGCAGAAACGACGGGGTCTGCATCAGCTGCTCCCAGGGCGAGTCCCGCCATCCATCAGGCGGATCCCACAACGCCGCCGCCCCGATGCCCGCCCCGCCGCAGGCCACCTCCACGCCGCCCGCGGAAAGATGGTGGTATCGCGTCATGGTTGCGAACAACCGATGCAGCTTGGCCAGTCTCGTTTCAGCGTCGGGAAGTATCCACGTCATGATCGGGTCGTCATTGAACGCACGGGCCATGGTCCGTGACAACGCACGGAGGTCCGCCTTCATCGCCGGGCGCACCTGCGGGGTCATCTCACAAAGGCTAGACGCTTGTCCCGTCGCGGCGCGGGTACTCCAACGCAGTGGTCGGCATCTCGAGAAGAGCATTCGGACGGGTAGCTGCCGGCGCCGGCGTCATCAGCGCCAGCGGAGTCGCGGGCGGCTGCCACGGCGGCTCCCAAAGGGACGCGCCGGCCAGTCCGGCACCATCGCCGGGCAAGGGTGTCGGCTTCGTGTTGTCGCACGAGCAATTCCGTACCGATCAACTGGTGTCACAAGCCCAGGCGGCAGAAAAGGCGGGCTTCCAGTACGTATGGGCCAGCGACCACTTACAGCCGTGGCAGGACAACCAGGGTCATTCGATGTTCCCCTGGCTGACACTGGCTTTGGTGGGAAACAGCACCAGTCACATCGCTTTCGGCACCGGGGTGACCTGCCCGACGTACCGCTACCACCCGGCAACCGTGGCACAGGCATTCGCGTCGCTGGCCATCCTGAGTCCGGGCCGGGTCTTTCTGGGTGTGGGCACCGGTGAACGGCTCAACGAACAGGCGGCCACCGATTCCTACGGCAATTACACCGAGCGCCACGACCGGCTCGCCGAGGCCATCGGACTGATTCGCCAGTTGTGGAGCGGCGAGCGAATTTCGTTCGCGGGAAACTATTTTCACACCAATGCGTTGAGAATCTATGACGTGCCTGCCACGCCGCCACCGATCTTCGTGGCCGCCGGCGGACCCAAGAGTGCGGCGTTGGCCGGTAAGTACGGCGATGGTTGGATCGCCCAGGCCCACGACATCAAGGACCCGAAATTGCTTGCCGCATTTCACTCTGGCGCGCAACAGGCCGGCCGTGACGCCGTCAACCTGGGCAAGCGCGCTGAGCTCTTCGCGGTCGTCGGAGACGGCGGCACTGCGGCACGCGCCGCGTCGCTTTGGAAATTCACCGCCGGCGCTGTCGATCAACCCAATCCCGTTGAGATCCAGCGTGCCGCGGAGTCGAATTCCACCGAAAAAGTGCTGGGCAACTGGGCCGTCGGCACCGACCCTGCCACCCACATCAGTGCGGTGCAATCGGTTCTCGACGCCGGAGCCGTGCCCTTTCTGCACTTCTCCCAGGACGACCCCACCACAGCCATCGACTTCTACCGCATCAACGTTCTGCCGAAGCTGCACTAACCGCTAGCCATGGCTCGATAGCCCTCGCGCACACTCGGATAGCGGGGCCGCCACGGTGTCGCCGCCTTGAATCGACCGTTGCTCACGCGCAGGGAACGCGTCAACGAAGTGGTGCGATCACCGAGCAACAGGGCCGCCCGACCCGGTCCGGTCAACCAGGGTGTCACCCCGACGGCGGCGGCGACGGACGCGGCGTGGGCGCGTTTCGTGACGGGTTCGTCGTCGACGATGTTGTACGTACCCGCTTGGCATCGCAAAGCGTCAACCACGGCCGCCGCCGCGTCGACCAAGTGAATCGACGACATGTAGGTGTCGCCGCGCCCGGCCACGAATCCGACGTGCCGACGCGCCAGCGCCAGGATCTGCTCGCTGTGCGCTGCCCCGACGCCGTAGAAGATCCCGAACCGCAGGACGACGGACTCACCACCGGCGGCATCGAATCGGCGCGCACTGGCTTCGGCGGCGTGATTACCGGCGGCGATCGGATAGTCATCGACCACAGCGTCCTCGGCGATCCAGCGGTCGCCGGCGTCCCGGTAGATCATCGCCACCGATTCCTGCACCACCCGCCGCACCCGTGCGTCCAGTGCGGCGTCAACCACCGCGGCAGAGCCCTCAGAACGGATTCGGTGGCACTGCGACCATGCCGATCGGAACATGAACCGGGTGGTGGGCGGCAGAGCTGAGGCGAGATTGACGACGACGTCGTGACCCTCGAACACACCCGCGAGCGCGGACCGGTCGAAGAGCGACACGCGGACCGCAGTCGCGCCCTGACCGCGCAGCAGGCGCGCTTTGGCCTCGCTGCGCGCCAGTGCGGTGATCTGATGGCCGGCGGCGACCAGGGCGGGCACCGCACATCCACCGATCGCTCCGGTAGCACCGGTGACAAACACTTTCATACCGACGCGCCACTCCCGACGATCTCCGAAAACACAACTACTACGTAGTGTAGTAATACCGAAGGTCGTGGGCAAGGCACATACGATGGTGTCGCTCTCTCAACGATTCCGGTGCAACGCTGCGCCGGGGAACGGTGGCAACGGTGTGGGACTTCGAAACCGACCCGGAATATCAGTCGAAGCTGGACTGGGTCGAAAGATTCATGGTCGAGGAACTCGAACCGCTCGACCTTGTCGCACTTGATCCCTACGACAAGAACGATGCCGAGATGATGGCCGTGCTGCGGCCGTTGCAGCAGCAGGTGAAGGACCAGGGGCTGTGGGCCGCCCACCTGACGCCCGAACTGGGTGGGCAGGGCTTCGGTCAGGTCAAGCTGGCGCTGCTCAACGAGATCCTCGGGCGCTCACGCTGGGCGCCCTCGGTGTTCGGCTGTCAGGCACCGGACTCGGGCAACGCGGAGATTTTGGCGTTGTTCGGCACCGACGCACAGAAGGCCCGCTACCTGCAGCCGTTGCTCGACGGCGAGATCACCTCGTGCTATTCGATGACCGAACCGCAGGGTGGTTCAGATCCCGGGATGTTCGTCACCGCAGCGAGGCGCGACGGTGACGACTGGATCATCAACGGCGAGAAGTGGTTCTCCAGCAACGCCAAGCACGCGTCATTTTTCATCGTCATGGCCGTCACCAATCCCGAAGGCCGCACCTACGAGAAGATGTCGCTGTTCATCGTCCCGGCCGAGACGCCGGGCATCGAGATCTTGCGCAATGTCGGTGTGGGAGTCGAATCCGCCAAGCGGGCCAGCCACGGGTACGTCCGCTACCAGGATGTCAGGGTGCCGGCCGACCATGTGCTCGGTGGCGAGGGCCAAGCTTTCATGATCGCCCAGACCCGGCTGGGTGGCGGCCGAATCCACCACGCGATGCGCACGATTGCGTTGGCACGCAAAGCATTCGACATGATGTGTGAGCGGGCAGTATCACGGCAGACCAGACACGGGCGACTTTCCGACCTCCAGATGACACAGGAGAAGGTCGCCGACAGCTGGATCCAGATCGAGCAGTTCCGACTGCTGGTGCTGCGCACCGCCTGGCTGATCGACAAACATCACGACTACCAGAAAGTGCGTCGTGACATCGCGGCCGTGAAGGTCGCCAAGCCTACGGTGTTACACGACGTGGCGCAACGCGCACTGCATCTGCACGGGGCGCTCGGCGTTTCCGACGAGATGCCGTTCGTCAAGATGCTGGTGGCTGCCGAGTCCCTGGGCATCGCCGACGGCGCGACCGAGTTGCACAAGATGACCGTGGCCCGTCGCACGCTGCGTGAATACCAGCCTGTGACAACACCTTTCCCGTCTGGACACATACCGACCCGAAAGGCCGAGGCCGAGGCCCGGTTGGCCGCACGCCTCGAACACTCGATCGCCGAATTCTGAGGCGATCAGGTGATGTAGCGCACGATGCTCTCGGCCACGCAGGCGGGCTTGGCCGATCCGTCGATCTCGACGGTGGTCGACACGATCGCCTGCACGGCTCCGTTACCGACGTCATCGACGCTGACCAACGAACTCGTCGCGCGCACCCGCGAACCCACCGGAACCGGGGCTGGGAAGCGAACCTTGTTGAGGCCGTAGTTGATTGCCAACTTGATGCCGTTGACGGTGTACATGTCGTGCTGCAGCCGCGGCAGCAGTGACAACGTCATGAACCCGTGCGCAATGGTCTTGCCGAACGGACCCTTGGCGGCCCGCTCCGGGTCGACGTGGATCCACTGGTGATCGCCGGTCGCATCGGCGAACAGGTTGACCTCTTCCTGACTGATCGTCACCCAGTCGCTCTGCCCGATGGTCTCCCCCGCGGCGGCGGTGAGGTCTTCGACTGACTCGAAGATGCGCATGGTCTCTCCTCTGTGTCTAGTGGCAGCAGCCGCTGCGCGGGCCTTGCACTCACCACGGGGTCTGATGGTGGTGAGCTGCTGCGCCCGCTTTGCGGGTCCACCACCCGGGGTATGTATTGAACTTATGCGGCTCCTTCTGATCGCTGACACGCACGTCCCGAAACGGGCCCGCGACCTGCCGGCACAGGTGTGGGACGAGGTCGCAACGGCGGACGTGGTGCTCCATGCCGGCGACTGGGTGACACCTGAACTGCTCGACGAGCTCGAAATCAGGGCGCCGCGGCTGATCGCATGCTGGGGAAACAACGACGGCGACCAACTCCGGTCAAGGCTGCCGGAACGCGCTGATGCCGAACTGGGCGGACTGCACTTCACCGTGGTGCACGAGACGGGTGCCGCCGGCGGCCGCGAGGCGCGCATGTCGCGGCTCTACCCCGACACCGACGTGCTGGTGTTCGGCCACAGCCACATTCCGTGGGACACGACGACATCGTCCGGCCTACGGCTGCTGAACCCTGGGTCGCCGACCGATCGCCGCAGGCAACCCCATTGCACTTACATGATCGCCAAGGTTGGTGCCGGGGCCAGCGTGACCATGGACGTTGAATTACGTCGGCTCGAACGCCCTCAAGCCTGATGACCGATGACCATCTCCGCGGGGGCGTTGGGATCACCATCGGGGGCGGCGGACCGCTCCCCGAAATACAAGAGTTCCCACAGCGCCCTGCCCCGGTCGCGGCATCCAGCGTGCCGTCGCTCTTGCGCTCGACGGTTACATCTCCCACAAACCGCAGGTACGCCCAGGTCGAGGCCGCCCGAGCTCGTACGCATAGATAGCTTGGCTACAGAGGTATTATGGCCTGAGTGATCACACATGCCGCTCTCGCCGCCGACATTGGGCGGACCCTGGGCAGATTCCGACGGCAGCTGCGGCGGGCCGCCGGCACCGGATACGCGCCGGGGCAGCTCTCCGAATC
>JAVROZ010000461.1:0-3611 GCA_032162485.1 Mycobacterium sp. | reverse complement strand
ATGATGCGGCACTGCCACCCATCTTGAGTCAGCTGACCGCTCACCGTCACCGTCGCGTCGTCGCCGACGCCGGCGCCACTTCGGCTTCGGCGACCGGGCTCACCGGACGCTTGCAGGGGCTGACCGCCGAGCAACGACTCAGCGAGCTCGTTGATTTGGTGTGCAGCAGCGCCGCAACCGTACTGGGGCGATCGAATAGGTCAGACATTGATGCTGATCTCGCGTTCCAGAGCCTTGGCTTCGACTCGCTGACCGCGGTGGAACTGCGCAACCGCCTCAAAACTGCTACCGGACTGACGCTTTCGCCCACTCTCATATTCGATTACCCAACCCCCACCGCACTCGGTGGACATCTCGACATCCGATTGGCCGCCGCCGCTCCAGACGTTCACCTGCCAGACCGAATGGATCGTTTCGACGAAATCACTCGCGAATTGCAGACCTTGCTCAACCAACCCGACTGGGATCCCGAGGACAAAACACATCTCGCTAACCGCATTCAGAATCTTTTGACCCCGCTCGTCGCATCGGCCGACGAATTCGATGTCAACGACTCAGACATATACTCTGCCAGCGAAAGCCAACTCTTCGCGATCCTCGACGAAGAGCTTGGCTCTTAAGGCATCGCAGGAGCATCAGTGTCGGAAACCGCCAAGCATCTCGACTACCTGAAGCGCCTCACCGCGGACTTGCGCCGGACGCGACGGCGTGTAGCGGAGCTGGAGGGCAAGCTGTCCGAGCCTGTGGCGGTGGTAGGAATGGCGTGCCGCTATCCGGGTGGAGTTGACTCCCCGGACACACTGTGGGACATGGTAATCGAGGGCCGTGACGCGGTTTCGGACTTTCCCGCCGACCGAGGCTGGGATGTGGCGGGTTTGTACGATCCGGACCCGGACGCCAGGGGCAAGATGTACGTCCGCCAGGGCTCATTTCTTGCCAACGCCGGTGACTTCGATGCCGGTTTCTTTGGCGTCGGCCCCAGCGAAGCGCTGGCGATGGATCCCCAGCAACGGTTGATGCTGGAGTTGTCGTGGGAAGCGTTGGAGCGGGCTGGAATTGATCCGCTCGGGTTGCGGGGTTCGGCAACCGGTGTGTTTGCCGGGGTGATCCACGCGGGGTATGGCGGTGAGGTTTCAGGCGAGCTGGAGGGCTATGGCCTCACCGGGTCGACGTTGAGTGTGGCCTCGGGTCGGGTGTCGTACGTGCTGGGCTTGGAAGGTCCGGCCGTATCGGTCGACACCGCGTGTTCATCGTCGTTGGTGGCGATGCACTTGGCGGCACAGTCGTTGCGTTCGGGTGAAACCGATCTGGCGTTGGCCGGTGGCGTAACGATAATGGCGACCATCGGTGCGTTTGTAGAGTTCAGTCGGCAGCGGGCGTTGGCGGCAGATGGCCGGTGCAAGGCGTATGCCGGCGGCGCCGACGGGACTGCTTGGTCGGAGGGTGCCGGGGTGCTGGTGCTGGAACGTCTCGCTGATGCCAAGCGGTTGGGGCATCCGGTGTTGGCGTTGCTGCGCGGAACCGCGGTGAATCAGGACGGCGCTTCCAACGGGTTGACCGCCCCCAATGGTCCGGCGCAGCAGCGCGTGATTCGAGAGGCGTTGGCCAGTGGCGGGTTGACCGCCACGGAAGTCGATGTGGTCGAGGGGCACGGTACTGGGACCACGCTAGGCGATCCTATTGAGGCACAAGCACTCTTGGCGACGTATGGGCAGGAGCGCCCGACCGACCGGCCGCTGTGGTTGGGTTCGATCAAATCAAACATCGGCCACACGTCGGCTGCCGCAGGTGTCGCCGGGGTGATCAAGATGGTGCAGGCGATGCGGCATGGCGTAATGCCCAAGACACTGCATGTGGATGTGCCGACGCCGCATGTGGATTGGTCGGCAGGTGGCGTGTCGCTCCTGACGGAATCACGGGCGTGGCCGCAGGGGGTTGGACCGCGGCGGGCGGGGGTTTCGTCCTTTGGCATCAGCGGAACGAACGCGCACGTCATAGTGGAACAGGCTCCTCCCGTCGCGGAAGAGCCTGCCACTGAACATCAGCACGAGGGCCCGGTTGCGTGGGTGCTGTCGGCCCGGTCGGCAGAGGCGTTGCGCCGGCAGGCGGATCGGTTGCTGACGCTGGTCGATTCTGACAACACCTTGAATGTGGTGGATGTGGGCTTCTCGCTGGCATCCACGCGGTCGGTGTTCGAGCATCGGGCGGTGCTGGTCGGCGCCGAACGCGATGCCCTGCTGGCTGGGCTGGCGAGGCTGGCCACCGGCGAGCCGGATGCCGGCGTGGTGGTGGGACGTGCCGGCGCGGTCGGCAAGATGGTGTTCGTCTTTCCCGGGCAGGGCTCACAGCGGCTGGGTATGGGACGAGGGCTCTACGGGCAATTCCCCGTGTTTGCGGATGCTTTCGATGAGGCCACCGAGGCCCTCGACCAACATCTGCGGTTGCCGCTGCGAGAGGTGATCTGGGGTTCTGACGCAGAATTGTTGGAGAGCACCGAATTTGCCCAACCAGGCTTATTTGCCGTGGAGGTGGCTTTAGCGGCGTTGCTGCAGTCGTGCGGGGTCCACCCGGATTTCGTGATGGGTCATTCGGTCGGAGAGATCAGCGCCGCGTGTGTGGCTGGGGTGTTGTCATTGCCTGATGCCGCCAGGCTGGTGGCGGTACGGGGCCGACTGATGGCAGGGCTTCCGGCCGGCGGAGTGATGGTCGCGGCAGCCTGTAGCGAAGAAGAAGTCCTGCCGCTGCTCGGTGCGGGGGTGGGCATCGCCGCGCTCAATGGCCCTGATTCACTGGTGATCTCCGGTGCCGAATCGGCGGTCGGTGCGGTAGCGGAGCAATTGGCGCAGCGGGGTCGCCGCGTCCATCGGTTGGCCGTTTCGCATGCTTTCCATTCGGTCCTGATGGAGCCGATGCTCGAGGAGTTTGCCGAACAGCTAGCCGACATCTCAGCGGCAAAGCCGCGAATGGGGTTGGTTTCCAATGTGACTGGCCAGCTCGCAGGTCCAGAATATGGCTCGGCGCAATACTGGGTTGAGCACGTGCGTCGGCCGGTTCGCTTTGTTGACGGGGTTCAGGCCGTCGAATCATCGGGCGCCGCAACATTTGTGGAGGTGGGTCCGCCCGCCGGGCTGACGGCCGATCGGGAACGGTCTTTGATGGTGCTGGCCAAAGACCGACCCGAAGTTGATTCGCTGCTCACCGCGTTGGGGCGCATGTTTGTCTCTGGTCTAGGCGTGCAGTGGGCCGAGGTCCTGGCCGGTTCGGGCGGGCGTCGGGTACCGCTGCCGACCTACGGGTTTGTCCACCGGCGGTATTGGTTGGGGCCGCTGGGTGTCGGTGGCGAGGACGTGGCGGGAGCGGGGTTGGTAGCAGCTGCTCATCCGCTATTGGCTGCGGTGGTGGAGCGGCCGGACTCCGGCGGGGTAGTGATGACGGGGCGGCTGTCGCTAGCCGACCAAGGGTGGCTGTCCGATCACACGGTGGGTGGGACAGTGTTATTCCCGGGTGCAGGTTTCGTCGAGCTTGCGATCCGTGCCGGTGATGAGGTCGGCTGTCCGGTGATTGAGGAGTTGACGCTGTCGGCTCCATTGGTGTTGCCCGCGTCCGGCGGT
>JAVROZ010000460.1:0-3153 GCA_032162485.1 Mycobacterium sp. | reverse complement strand
CCGGTGCCGGTCAGAGAGGTGTGGTCGGCGCCGCGGGCGATACCGAAGTCGATCAGGTACGCGAAATTGTCCTCGTCGATCAGGATGTTGGACGGCTTGACGTCGCGGTGCACCAGACCGATCTTGTCCGCGGCGCGTAATGCCGTGGCCACCTGACCGATGATCCGCACTGCCAGCTCCGGCGGCAGCGGCCCATCGGCCAGCACCTCGGCCAGGTCGCGGCCCTCGATGAGCCGCATGTCGACATAGAGCCGACCGTCGATCTCGCCGTAGTTGTGGATCGGAATGATGTGCGGGTTGTTCAGCTGGGCTGCCGCCTCGGCTTCCGTCGGAACCGCTGCACGAACGTCTCATCCGCGGCTAGCTGCGGCGGCAGCAGTTTGATCGCCACAATCCGGTTTGTCGCCGTGTCATGGGCGCGCCACACCTCACCCATTCCGCCGCGGCCCAACACGTCGAGCAACCGGTATCGCCCGAACGAGGTCCCTTGCACCGCTTCACCATAAGCTCCGCGCCTGCGGCAGGCGACTGGTGCGCGACCGGCGGTGACTGATTGACGATCTCGCTCGGCAATCAAACTCCTTCGAAGACTTCGTTTCTTGCGGCCATGGTCCGCAACCGGCGGGGTTATTGCACCAGGCAGGCAGCGGCCGGGATGAAACACTGGTTGCATGTCATCGAGGCGCCTCAGTATCGCCGTGCTGGTGGGCGTCGTGTGCGTCGGATGCGCCGCTTTGCCGACGCCCGGCCCGGGCTCGGTCGCGCGGCCACACTTCGTCGCCATGGGCGACTCCTTCGCGGCCGCCCCCGGGGTGCCGGAGACGGCGGCGCCGCGCGGATGCCACAAATCGACCAACAATTATCCGGCCATACTGGCGCGCCGCCTCGGCGCCACCCGATTCGAGGACGTGACCTGTAGCGGAGCAACAACCGATGACGTGATCAACCGATCCCAGCGGACTGACCATGGCCTGGTCGCTCGTCAACTCGACGTGGTCGGCCCACCGACGGACCTGATCACAATCACCATCGGTGCCAATGACATCGGGCTGGCCGTTGACGCGGAGTCGTGCCAGGTCGAGGTCGCCGACCCCAAGCCATGCACCGCCAGGTTGGTAGTCGACAACGTCGATCGCATTTCCCGAGCCATGGTCGGGCAGCTGCCGGTGTGGACCACACTGATCGACCAACTCCGCGCCGCTGCGCCCCGAGCGCGAATCGTCATGGTGGGCTACGGGATATTCATTCGGGCCGGCGGCTGTTTTCCCGAACAGCCCATCCTGGCGCGTGACGCCAATTATCTGCAGGCCAAAGTTGACGAGCTAGACGACCGGCAGCGACAACTCGCGACCGAGAAGGGAATCGAGTACTTCGATACCCGATCGATTTCACAGGGTCACGACATGTGCGCCGTGCCCGCAGAGAGATACGTCGAGGGCTTCGTCTCCACCAATGACAGCGCCCCCCTGCATCCCACTGCGCTGGGTGCGGCTGCCCTGGGCAACGCATTGACCGACTATCTCGTCCTGTCCGAAAATCGCTGACCCCAACCCGACTTATTGACGGCACAGCCAATTCGCCGTTTTTAGGTTACTTAAGCAAAACAAAGACAAATCAAGATCAATTTCGCAATTGTCGCAGCGAATTATTCCCTGATGGTTTAAGCGCGCGAATTCGGTCAACATCTTTCGCTCGGGAACATCATCGCAAAGAAATGGTGGGGCAAATGCTCGGACTGGGTCGCTTGGGGAAATCCGCTACGGCAATGACCGTCATGACCGCTTCGGCCTTGGCACTGGGAGCGGGTACCGCCACCGCCAGGGCACCGATACCGATCAATTCCGATCTCCGAAATTGCGACTTCAGCTTGGTCGCCACCTCGCAGCAGGTGCCCCGGACCACGGTGGGACGCGGCACGGCTGATATCCGCACCTCCGGGTCGACGGTGGTCGCCGACGTGCACATGACTTTCTCCAATCAACCGGGCGCCCACTTCGACGCCGGCCTGATCCAGGTGCCCCGGCCATCGTCGGCTACCTGCGATCCCGGGGATCCGGGCACCACGTTCGCCAGCTTGGACACCGACCCGTCCGGGACGGCCAACGTGACCATCACGGCTCCGATCCGGCAGGGCACGACCGGCGTCTTTGTCATCGTCAAGACGCCGCAGCCGCACAACCAGACCCCGGGCGAGTTTTACACGACCGAATATCTCGCTCCGGTCTAAGCCGAGATAGGGCGGGTCTGTAATACCGTCGCGTCCATGACCGAGCACGTCGCGCAGTACGGATCGGAAGCAGTCGACCGGCTGCCGTTCTCGACGACCGAGAAGTCGCAGCGCTACCAAACCGAAAACTACTCCGGGGCGGTGGGCCTCAACTGGTACCGCACGGATCCCACGTTGCAATTCACCATGGCGTACTACTTCAAGCCCCACGAGCTGGCGGTGGTGGAGCCGCAGCTGACCGGCATCGGCCAACTGATGGGCGGGCCGGTGGCGCGCTGGGCCGAGGAGACCGACCGCAACCCACCACGGCTGGAACGCTACGACCGCTGGGGTCACGACATCAGCAGGGTCGTGATGCCGACGTCGTTCACCCAGGCCAAGCGTGCGGTCCTGGCTGCACAGCAGGAGTTGCGCCAAGCGGCGCGCGGCGCGGGCTTTCGTTCGTCGCTGGCAATGTTCGCGTCGAACTATCTGCTCAACCAGGCAGATATCGGAATGGGTTGCGCGCTGGGGACCGGCGGCGGCATGGTCCAGTCGCTGGTGGCGGCCTACGCGCCCCCTGATGTGCGCGATCATGTGCTCGCCAAGTTCGACTCCGGCGAGTGGGCCGGGGAAACGGCGCAGCTGCTGACCGAACGCACCGGTGGGTCGGATCTGGGCACGCTGGAAACCACCGCCAGCCGTCACGGGGACGCCTGGCTACTGAATGGCTTCAAGTGGTTCGCCTCGAACTGCGCCGGGGAAGCATTCGTGGTCCTCGCCAAGCCCGAGGGCGCCCCCGACACCAGCCGCGGCGTCGCCAACTTCCTGGTGTTGCGCACCCGCCGCGACGGATCGCGCAACGGGGTGCGGGTTCGCCGACTGAAGGACAAACTCGGCACTCGTTCGGTCGCGTCCGGCGAGGTCGAGTTCGTCGACGCCGAGGC
>JAVROZ010000459.1:0-5853 GCA_032162485.1 Mycobacterium sp. | reverse complement strand
CTGTCCACGGCACGTAGCTTCTTCTCTCCCAGTGTGGTTAACGAGATCATCGAGCCCACCATTCGCGATATCACCGCCAGCGCCGGCGGCGAGGTGGTCTCGGTGGGTTTCCTGATCTCGTTGTGGGCAGGATCGTCGGCCATCTCGTCGTTCGTCGACGCCGTGGTCGATGCTCACGACCAGACTCCGTTACGCCATCCGGTGCGGCAGCGATTTTTCTCGCTTTTCCTCTACGTGCTGATGCTGACGTTCGTGGTGGCGACCGCGCCGGTCGCGGTGGTGGGCCCACGGAAAGTCAGCGAACACATCCCCTACAGCCTGTCCAATCTGCTGCACTACGGCTACTACCCCGCGTTGATTCTCGGCCTGATGGCCGGAGTGACCGTCCTTTACCGGGTGGCGCTACCGGTACCGCTGCCGACGCATCGGCTGGTCCCGGGCACGGTGCTGGCCACCGTGGTGTTCCTGATCGCCACTTTGGGCCTGCGGCTGTACCTGAGGTGGATCGGCAGCACCGGCTACACCTACGGTGCGCTCGCCACTCCGATCGCGTTCCTGTTGTTCGCGTTCTTCGGCGGCTTTTCCATCATGATCGGCGCCGAACTCAACGCCGCCATCCAAGAAGAGTGGCCGGCGCCGGCGACGCACGCACACCGGTTACGTACCTGGTTGAGCAGTCGCGCGGCCGGGCTTGGCGGTGCGAGTGATCCAGCACCACCACAGCCCGAAGCCGCTCCGGATACCGCTGCCGTGGAACCAAAAACGTGATCAGCCCTTCTTGAGCTGCTCGTAGATCTGCTTGCAGTCCGGGCATACCGGCGATCCTGGCTTGGCGGCTCGGGTGACCGGAAATACCTCTCCGCACAACGCCACAACGTGACTGCCCATAACCGCGCTCTCGGCGATCTTGTCCTTCTTCACGTAGTGGAAGAACTTGGGTGTGTCGCTACCAGTCCCGTCATCGACGCGTTCTTCGGCATCGGTGCGTTCGATTGTCTGGGTGTCCATGTCTCACATTGTGCCTCTTGACCTGCCAACTGACACCGCAGCGCCGGAATCCTTTTTTGTGTGCAACAGTGGGAGTATGAAGCGCCCCTCCGAGGTGGGGTTCGACGACAAATTCGACGACGATGGCCGCCCGGTATTGATCACCGCTGCTGCAACTTCCTATGAGGTGCAGCATCGGAAGCGCGTGCGCAAATACCTGACCATCATGTCTTTCCGGATCCCGGCGCTGTTGCTGGCCGCCCTCGCCTACGGCGCCTGGCACAACGGCCTTATCTCGCTGCTGATCGTGGCTGCTTCAATACCGTTGCCGTGGATGGCCGTTCTGATCGCCAATGACCGACCACCGCGCGACTCCCACGAGCCACGTCGCTTCGACAACGCGCGACATCGCACGCCGTTGTTCCCGACGGCCGAACGTCCGGCTCTCGAGCCTCGTCGACAACCCGCGCCGCAACCGGATTCGCAGTACATCGACCCGGACGGTTCCGCTTAAGCGTCCACTCGCGCCACTTCTCAGGACATTCTCAGGTCACAGCCGTATTTGTGCACGTCACGGGGTGTGAGATGGCGACTCGTTGGGAACTCTTGATGCGGGCTTCTCGTTAAACCACATGACAAGACAAGCCAATGGGGAGGGCGTAATGGCGAATGCCACCACAAGCCGGTTTGACGGCGACTTGGATGCTCAAAGCCCAGCTGCAGACTTGGTGCGCGTATATCTGAACGGCATCGGCAAAACGGCGTTGCTCAACGCCGCGGATGAAGTCGAGCTGGCCAAGCGCATCGAGGCCGGGCTGTACGCCGAGCATCTGCTGGCAACCCGGAAGCGCCTCGGCGAGAACCGAAAACGAGAATTGGCGCTTGTGGTCCGCGATGGGGAAGCAGCCCGTCGGCACCTGCTCGAAGCGAACCTGCGGTTGGTGGTGTCGCTGGCCAAGCGCTACACCGGTCGTGGCATGCCATTGCTCGACCTGATCCAAGAGGGCAACCTAGGTCTCATCCGGGCGATGGAAAAGTTCGATTACGCAAAGGGATTCAAGTTCTCGACGTACGCCACCTGGTGGATTCGTCAAGCCATCACGCGCGGCATGGCCGACCAGAGCCGCACCATCCGCCTGCCCGTCCACCTCGTCGAGCAAGTCAACAAGCTCGCCCGAATCAAGCGGGAGATGCACCAAAACCTGGGCCGGGAAGCCAGCGATGAGGAACTCGCCGAAGAATCCGGCATCCCGGTCGAGAAGATCAACGACCTGCTCGAGCACAGCCGCGACCCGGTGAGCCTGGACATGCCGGTCGGTTCGGAAGAGGAAGCGCCGCTGGGCGACTTCATCGAGGACGCCGAGGCCATGTCCGCGGAGAACGCTGTCATTGCCGAGCTGCTGCACACCGACATCCGCAGTGTGCTGGCCACCCTCGACGAACGTGAGCACCAGGTGATCCGGCTGCGCTTCGGCCTGGACGACGGCCAACCGCGCACCCTGGACCAGATCGGCAAGCTGTTCGGGCTGTCCCGTGAGCGGGTCCGCCAGATCGAGCGCGACGTGATGTGCAAACTGCGCCACGGCGAGCGGGCCGACCGACTGCGGTCCTACGCCAGCTGAGGTGCAAACGCGCTAGTTTGGCAAGCTTGATAGGTGACGGTGTGCCCGCCGCGGAAGCGCGGCGGGCATACTGCTGCAGTGGGGCGTTTTGGGACGACCACGCTCGCGCTGGCGAAGTACACTCGGCGGCAACGGAGGATGCTGAATGAACGACTTGGTTGATACCACCGAGATGTACTTGCGGACGATCTATGACCTCGAAGAAGAGGGTGTGACGCCGCTGCGTGCCCGGATTGCCGAACGCCTGGAGCAGAGCGGTCCTACCGTCAGCCAGACCGTCTCTCGTATGGAGCGCGACGGGTTGCTCCGCGTGGCGGGCGACCGCCATCTCGAACTCACCGACAAGGGGCGGTCTCTGGCCATCGCTGTGATGCGTAAGCACCGCCTCGCCGAGCGCCTCCTGGTTGATGTCATCGGGTTGCCGTGGGAAGAGGTGCACGCCGAGGCATGCCGGTGGGAGCACGTGATGAGCGAGGATGTCGAACGCAGGCTGGTCAAGGTGCTCAACCACCCGACGACCTCCCCGTTCGGCAACCCGATCCCGGGCTTATTCGACCTCGGGGTTGGTCCGGAGTTCGGCTCCGACGATGCCACGCTGGTCCGGTTGACCGAGCTGCCGTCCGGATCGCCGGTCGCGGTCGTCGTCCGCCAGCTCACCGAGCACGTTCAGGGCGACATCGACCTGATCACGCGGCTCAAAGACGCCGGCGTGGTGCCCAACGCCCGGGTCACGGTAGAGACCGGGCTGGGCGGCGGGGTGACCATTGTCATCCCCGGCCACGAAAACGTCACCCTGCCACACGAGATGGCGCACGCGGTCAAAGTAGAAAAGGTCTGACCCGCACCGACCCGCACCGACCCGCTCAGTGGCTAGCCTGCGCGCCTGCCGAACGCCCGTCGCGGCGGCAATCGCACGCCGAGTTGCTCGGCCACTCGATATCCGGTGCCCGCAAGCTCGCGAATGTCGTTGGGCCGCAATCCTGACTGCAGCGCCGAATCCAGCATGCCGGCCATCCGGTGGTGTTGGTCGCAACGCAGTGCGGCCTCCAGCGACACCCCGGCCAGGGGTCCGTCACCGCGAACGTAAGCGCTGAAAGCAAGCAACACCAACGCCTCGACCCGCCATGGCCGCGGAAGCACGCGCGCGAGCACCGCCCACAATGACTCGGCCGCGTCGGCGTTCTCGGTCACGGCGAGGGCGTACAGCGTGTCCCGCACCTGAATGTCAGTCAGCGCGCAACCCAGCTCTGCCAGCTCAACGTCGGACAACAGTTGCCCGTCGATCACCCTGGCCGCAGCCCCGATGGCATTCTCGACGTCGCGTCGGCCGCACCCGGCGGCATCGGCTCGGCATGCGATCGCGCGCGCGGCCGCCGCCTGCTCCACCACGGGCGCCAACGCTGCACAACGTGCCGGGTCGACCGCGATCACCGCCTGCAAATCGGCGCGCCGGGAATAGAGGCGCCGGCCCTCCAGGACAGCCGCCGCTGCCAGCGGCGACGCAGACGGATCGTCAACCGCCCCTCCTGCACCGCAACCGTCGACACAATGCCAACGCCCACCCAGAGCGACCTGATCCACCACGTGCGCCGCGTAGCGTTCGATGCCGTACCGCGCCAACGCTTCGGTGAGTGCGTCGCTCAGTTGCCGGTACTCCTCGTTGCAGACGGGGCAATGGGCACCCTCGGCATCGACAATCACCACAATCGCGGCCTCTGGATTCGACGCGGCGGCAACCTCTGCCAGTTGGTCAACCCGGTCGGCGAGGTCGTCGGACAGGTCGGCGCGCATCACCGAACCCATCCCGCCGTCCTCCAATGCGACCAGTACCAGCGACTTCTCCGGCATGAAGCCGAGGATGGCCGGTAATGCGGCAATCAAAGCGCCGGGGCGATTGAGTTCAAAGTCAGGTCGATGCGTCGTCATGGGGTCAACGCTGACGACAGGCACCGTCAGTTCGTGCTCGCACAACGTGATTCAGCGCCCGCTTGTGGAGAAAGTCGCGACTGTGGGCTCTATCGTCTAGTCATGACTTCGATGCGCGAGTACGACCTCGTCGTAATTGGCTCCGGGCCCGGCGGCCAGAAGGCCGCCATTGCGGCGGCCAAGCTGGGCAAGTCCGTGGCGCTCGTCGAACGCGGCCGAATGGTCGGTGGCGTCTGCGTGAACACCGGAACGATTCCGTCAAAAACGCTACGCGAGGCGGTCGTTTATCTCACCGGCATGAGCCAGCGCGAACTCTACGGCGCCAGCTACCGCGTCAAGGACAAGATCACTCCGGCTGACCTGCTGGCGCGAACCCAGCACGTGATCGGCAAGCAGGTCGACGTGGTGCGCTCTCAGTTGATGCGCAATCGGGTCGACCTGGTCTTGGGCCATGGCCGCTTCGTCGATCCGCACACCATCATGGTCGAAGAGGACGCCCAGGGCGAGCGGGTCACGGTCAGCGGCGACTACATCGTCATCGCCACCGGCACCAAGCCGGTGCGGCCGTCCGGCGTCGAGTTCGATGAGAGACGGGTACTGGACTCCGACGGCATCCTGGACCTCAAGTCGCTTCCGGCATCGATGGTCGTGGTCGGCGCCGGAGTCATCGGGATCGAGTACGCGTCGATGTTCGCCGCCCTGGGCACCAAGGTGACCGTCGTCGAAAAGCGCGACAACATGCTGGATTTCTGTGACCCGGAGATCGTCGAAGCACTGAAATTTCACCTGCGCGACCTTGCGGTCACTTTCCGGTTCGGCGAGGAGGTGACGGCCGTAGACGTCGGGGCGTCCGGCACCGTCACCACCCTGGCCAGCGGAAAACAGATACCCGCCGAGACGGTGATGTACTCAGCGGGCCGCGAAGGACAGACCGGCAACCTGGATCTGGCGCAAGCCGGCCTGGAGCCCGACAACCGCGGCCGGATTTTCGTCGACGAGAAGTTCAAGACCAAGGTCGACCACATCTACGCCGTCGGCGACGTCATCGGTTTCCCGGCGCTTGCGGCGACCTCGATGGACCAGGGCCGGCTGGCCGCGTACCACGCCTTCGGCGAAGAATGCGACGGCATGACCGCACTGCAGCCGATCGGGATCTATTCAATTCCCGAGGTGTCCTATGTGGGCGCCACCGAGATGGTGCACATCGGACAGGCCGTGATGGGGTGCGGGGGCACCGTGGACTACCTGGTCGATGCCGTGTTCAACTACCCGACCTTCTCCGAGGCGTACAAGGTCGCCGCGCTGGACGTGACGAACA
>JAVROZ010000458.1:0-3281 GCA_032162485.1 Mycobacterium sp. | reverse complement strand
CGGCGGCGGCGTCGGTGGGGGAGAGCACCGCGCCCAGGACCGCGGCCGCATGGGACTCCATCCCGAGTGCGCGGGCCGTCGCGGACACGGCCAGCGCGGTGGCGATCACCAGCCCGATACTGGTCATCACGATGACGCGGATGTTGGCCTTCATCTCGCGAAAGCTGGTGTTCAGGCTCTCCCAATAGAGGATGGCCGGCAGGAACAGCAACAGCACCAACTCGCCGTCGATGTGGATCCCGCCGAAGCGAGGGATCAGACCCAGCAGCCCGCCCAGGAAGATGAGCAGGACCGGCGGACCGACCCGGTAGCGCTGGCCCAGGAGGGTTCCCACGAGCACGGTGAAAACCAGCGTGACGATGACGATAAGCGCAGACACTTGCCCATCTTTGCCTATGGGTCAGGTGTGCACGTCACGAGCAGTCGCAGCAGTCCCCGCAGTCGCAGCAACTTCCGCAGCCCTCGGAGCCGCCTTCGCCGCAGGACTCACAGCAGCACTCACATTCGCAGCAGCAGCAGGAGTCGGTGCAGGAGTCCCAGCAGCTTCGTTTACGCTGCGGCTCCGGTGGCATCTGGCCAGGCGGCATCTCACCAGGCGCGCCGGGGTAGTTGCCGAAGTTGATGCCGTCCTGCTGCCCGTGCGGCGTGCCACCCGGGTCTCTGGGGAAGTTGGCCTTCGGGAACGCCCCGGTGAAGGTGCGCGAGACCGAGCGGCGCAGTTCCTTGGTCAGCAGTCGTCGAGGCAGGCGGTCATCGGTGAAGTCGACGTCGGCGAGCGCAAGTTCGATGCCCAGCACCGCATCGTCGCACAGGGCGCGAACGTCAGCGACCGGTGTTCTGGTGGCGAGCAATGGATTCCACTTCCCGTGTGCCAGGTCGTCGTAGTAATCCTCGACCGCGTCAAGCAGATGCGCGACCCGCCCGAACAGCTGGCCGATCTCGCGCAGCGGCGCCTCGTTGCCCGGTCGGCCGGCCAGCAGGGCGGTGTGCGCGAACGCGGCGGCGACGGCGGTCTCGGTGGGTTCGGTCACCTCGAGCAGCGAACTGCCCGGGCCTGCCGTCGCCTCGAGTTCGGTCTGGCGGTCCATCGCGGCCACCAATACGGTGGTGTCGAAGCCCAGGGTGTGGCCGGTGTCGGTGCCCCGGCGGACCCAACTTTCGGCGATGCGGCGCGCGGCGGGTCGTACCGCGGCCACCCCGACCAGGCCGTCGCGGTCGTCGATATGGTCGCGGACCTTGGCGGCGGCCAGCGCCAACGACACCACGGCGGCTAGTCGCACACATTCGCCGGTCGCCACGTCGGCGCGCTTCATGCCGCGCAGCGGGCACGGCCCAGCGGTGCGGCGCGTCGGTTGCGCTTCCGACTGGGCTTCGACCAGCAGCGACACGATCAAGCCGTCGTAGTTGGTCGCGATCCGCGCCGCCTGCCCGTAGTCGTCTCGCAACGCCAGGCACAGGCCGCACAGCTGGGCGCGCCAGGCTGCGGTGAGTTCACTGCCGAGCCGATGACGGCAGGGCCGAATGATTCCAAACACGCATTGAAGTTACCGGACGGTTTGCTGGTGCGTACCCAAGAGCGGGTCCGGGTGTGGCGCGCGTGGGGTTGTGGCTGGCGTGAAATCGAGTGTGCAATCACGGCTTTCAGTGCGCAAAGAGGTCGCGATTTTGCCGATTTTTCCGCCGTGGACGCGCACGGGAAGCCGTCAGGGCGCACTCGATCGGCGTTTGCGGTCTCGAGATTGTCGCGGTGGACGGCAGGGCTATTCTGCACTGATGAGGGTCCGGCTCCTGGCGGCGGTCGCCGTGTTCGTGCTGCTCGTGGGGTGTTCCAGCGGAAGCAAGGCGGCGACCAAATCCATCGACGTCTCCCTGGACGACGTGCTGAACCAGAGCGCTATCACCCGCGACGTCACGTTGGCAGTCGGGGACTCGCTGAAGCTGTCGCTGGGTGCCAACCACAGCACCCCGTTCCGGTGGACACCCGACCCGAAGATCGGGGATGGCGGGATCCTGCGGCAGGCCAGCCACGAGTACGTCCACGGAAACACCGACCGGATGGGCGCACCGGGCACCGAGGTGTGGCTGTTCACTGCGTTGAAGTCGGGGAAGACGACGATCGTGGCCAGTTACGGCAGCGTCGTGGGCGATGCGGCGACGACCTGCACGTTCACGGCGAACGTTACGGTGCAGTAGTGCCCCGTTTTCGCTGGCCTCGGTTCACCAACGTCCCCGCAGAACTGCGCGAGCAGCTCGAAGCCGAGGGCGTGCTCTTCATGGCCGCCAGCGTCGGGGTGACCCGCAGCTTCAGCGGTCATGTCCCGGGCGTCTATTCAGCCGCGGGGGTGGCCCGCTATCGCGGCATGTTCGCCTTCAGCGCCACCCGGATCGTCGCGACATTCCCCACCGGCGCCAGCCCGAATCTGCGATCGATCGACTGCCCGTGGGACACCGATCCCGGTCCGGCCACCGCGACGATCAGCAGTCACGGCCTGGGCATCGAAATCCATTTGCGCGAAGTGGACCACGCCTTCAGCGGGACCATGAAACTGAACTACAAGCGCGACATCCCCGACGAGGTGCTGCACCAGCTGCCGGCCACGACGGTGAAGTATCGGCTGGAGCCGATGTTCGTCTATCGCGCCGCCGGGGTTCGTCCCCGGGTGTAGGGAAGGAGTTTTGGTGACGACATTAGATTTTCACTTCGACCCGATGTGCCCGTTCGCGTACCAGACCTCGCTGTGGATCCGCGATGTCCGCGAGCAGTTGGGCATCACCATCAACTGGCGGTTCTTCAGCCTGGAAGAGATCAACCGCGTCGAGGGCAAGAAGCATCCGTGGGAGCGGGACTGGTCCTACGGCTGGTCGTTGATGCGCATCGGTGCGCTGCTGCGCCGAACGGACATGTCGTCGCTGGACCGCTGGTACGCCGCGATCGGTCACGAATTGCACGCGCTGGGCGGCAAGCCGCACGATCCGTCCGTGGCGCGCAAGCTGCTCTCCGATATCGGCGCCGATAAATCGATTCTCGATGCGGCGCTTGCGGATTCGACGACGCACGACGAGGTGCGTGTCGAACATGAGCGGGTCGTGGCCGCGGGCGGATACGGTGTGCCGACACTCTTTCTGAACGGACAGTGCCTGTTTGGTCCGGTGCTGGTGGATCCGCCGACGGGTCAAGATGCGGTGAAGCTGTGGAATGTCGTGACCGGCATGGCCGAGTTGCCGCACGTGTACGAGCTGCAGCGACCCAAGTCGGCGGCCGACGCCGAGTTGATCGGCCG
>JAVROZ010000457.1:0-2973 GCA_032162485.1 Mycobacterium sp. | reverse complement strand
AGTCCTTGACGTTCACTAGCGTGAAGCCGTGGCCCGGACCGAGCTCGCCCCAGCCGACGTTGCCCGCCGGGTCGTGCATCTTCGCGAACGCGATGGAGATGTTGACTGGCGTGGTGGTCGCGGGCGTGTTGAAGGCGACCGGGTCGTCGGCGTCGATCCGTTGCACGGCGCCGAGCGTGTCGAGTTGCTTGACGACGGCGTTCGACACCTGGTTCGGACCGCCCCAGACGTAGATCAGCGCGCGGCCGTTGCGCCGGTTGATCGCGTCGATCGTCGGTTGCGGGATGCTGTTCCGGTGCACCCACAGGAGTCCCGTCGGCATGTGGG
This sequence comes from Mycobacterium sp., assembly GCA_032162485.1. GTDB lineage: Bacteria > Actinomycetota > Actinomycetes > Mycobacteriales > Mycobacteriaceae > Mycobacterium. The sequence goes on along the minus strand of JAVROZ010000457.1, from coordinate 2,646 downwards.
AGGCCCAGTGCGTCGCGGGCAGGTAGTACTGCCAGTCGTTGCCGTCGGCGGAGCCGATGAAGACGTCCTGCATGCCGTTGCCGCTCGAACTCGCGCTCACGCCCATCTGTGGCACACCGGTCGCCGGGTTCTCGATGCTGCCGTAGAGCTTGTCGATGTTGTTGGAGAGTTCGAAGACATTGCTGCCGGTCACGGCATGCCAAATCGCGCCGATTGCGGTGAGTTGTTGTTCGACCCCCGCGTTCGCGGCGGCGCCGACCAGGAACGCGTCGACGTTGTTGAACCGGACGATGCCAGTGTCCCCGAGCCGCTTGATCTCGTCGAGGGTGATCTTGGGGATGCCGTTCTTGGTGACGTACAGGACCGGGGCATCATCGGGGAAGTGGAGCAGTGGCACGGCCGAGATGCCGGTAAGCGGGTCGTCGGGCGTGATCAGCGTGAGGCCCCACGGCCGGTCGGGAACATTGTTGGTCTCGGTGGGGGCGTTCTCGGCCACTGCGGCCGGCCAGACGTGCTGTGTCACCGAGACGGCTTCCATGAAGGGGTTCGTGCCCCAGAGTCGAGTGGTCGTCTTGGTGGTGATGGTGGGCACCAGGCTCGGCGACTGAGGCGGTGACGGGACGTTGAAGTCCCGGCCGCAAACGACGCCGAACGGCCATAGGTTCGGGTTGCTGGGCGGGCAACTTTGCTGCCGGGCCACTGGAGAGTCGTTCGCGGTGGCCGCTGTGGCCTTCTGCCCGGCCGTCGACGTGTGCCCCGTGGCGGAGCGGGTCGTGGGTTCCTTCGCATTCCCCAGCGGGTTCGCCGTCCCCATCATGAATGACACGGCACATAGGCCTGCAACGCTGGCGACAAGGATTGTCCTCGCGCGATGCGGCCGTCGTGGACTCCGTCGAATCCAATGCATTGCTATCGCCTCCCATGGCTGTCTGCTCTCGGTCGTCGAGAGGGGTCTTCCGTATGTGATGTCGCACCGCTGTTGCGCGGCGCAGGTGGCGCGCGTCGTAGAACAGCGCGCGTTGCCGGTCGGTATTCAAGGCCAGCACCCGCAGCCGCGGGGACTCGTCCAACAGCTGGCCGGCTGTTCGGCGAGTGTCGCCACCGCCCGGCGGCGGTGACGGCTTGGCAAGCGAGAACTCGGATCGATGACATCGGCGGCTGCTCCGCAAGTAGGACAGCCAGACGCTAGACGTGCAGGCGATCATCGTGAATGGAGCCGAGGATCCAGCTTTGGATGCAGCTGAGGACCCAGACCTCTTGGGAAGATGTGCGACTTCGGACTAGTACCTGACCGAAAACGGACTAGTCCCTCTGGCGGGCCGCAGTCGCTTGCGCCGGCACCCAGGCTGACCGCATTCGCGCGGCCGCCTCGCCACGTCGGTGGGCGTGAAGCTTCTCGAGGATGTTGTGCACGTGGTTCTTCACTGTGTGGACCTCGATGCACAGTGAGCCGGCGATCTGCTTGTTCGTGAGCCCGTGGTCGATCAGCAGCAGGATCTGGCGCTCTCGGGGGGTGAGCGGCGTCGACCCCACCTGCGTGACTTGACCGCCGGCCAAAACGGCTACGTGACGCAGCAATGTCGCTGCGATCTGCGGCGAGCAGAGCGTTTCGCCGCGCAGCGCGCTCTGCGCGACGGCGACAAGATCGTCGAGCGTGGCTGAGCGGGGAAGATAGCCCGAAACGCCAGCCTCCGCGCAGGCAATGACGTCATCCGGTGCCTCGGTTATGCCTAGAGCCAGCACCCGAGCCTGGGGGGCCGCAGCGACGACCGCCTTCAACATGACCACGCTGTTCATGGTGGCCATGTTGAGCAGGATCACGTCAGGCGTGCACGTCCGTATGCACCGCAGAGCCGCTTCCATGTCACCCGCAGTCAGCACTGCATCCGACCAGGCCGTTCGCCGGAGCACGTCAGCCAGGGCCTCGCGCCCGAGGCACGTGTCGTCGATGACGAGGACGGAGATCAACCCGTCCTGATGAACCGACGCCCCACGGCGCAGGCTGCCGTTCCATTGTTCAGGCGCAAGGTAAGTCATCTTTGCCACCGGCCGATGAGTAGACAAGGCGCTTTCGCGTTCGGCCACACTCGGTCACCGGCAAGACCTAGGCCGCCCCTGGCGGGAAGAGGCTCCGCAGTCCGAACGTCCCTCCCTGGTCCTCGCGGTCCGTGCATCGTCCGATCCGGAGAGTTGCCAATGGTGAGCCTACAGCCGCCATTCGCGCGCGAATAGGGCCGTTCGACGGCCGCTGCGTCTTTCGTGGCAATGCTTCAGGTTGGGCGGTGGATCAGGGCTTAGCGATCCGGTCTGGCGAGCTACGGACGCGCCGAGGGACTCCGTTGGCCGGGTGAGTTAGCGAATCCCGATTCGCACCCGAGGCATCGACTGAACTCTTCCACCCGATCGACTGTCAGGCCTAGAGACGTCGTCGGTCTGGCGCCCCTAGGAACCGGCCGATTCGTGTCCACCCAGCCCTTGCTGAGCAGATAGCGGCGGAACCTCTCGGGCTGGGGCGGCAAAGACCGTTCATTCAGCCATGCGATGCCGATGTCTCGGCGTCCTGGAACATCGGTGAGCCGGAGATAGGTTACCGGATGGGTGGCCTGCGAGTTGCCTGCAGCCGCGCCCGGTGGGGGAATGATCGAA
>JAVROZ010000456.1:0-4930 GCA_032162485.1 Mycobacterium sp. | reverse complement strand
CCCCGACGAAGATCGCCTGGTTGTTCGGATGTGCATGAGCGCCGGTCGAATCATCAAGCCGGTAGCCAAGTTCGGCGAGCAGTGCTTCGAGCGCGGAAGCACAGCCGTGGATATCACCGATAATGTCGTAGCCCTTCATGACCTGATCTTCGCATCCGGGTATGACATTGCGTCCCGGATAAGAAACGAACTCACTTCGACGAGCTGTACTCACGGCTATCGAGACAGTTGATGGGAAGACGTAGCGTTTTCGCGGGTCGATGGATTACCGTCCGGTGCATGTCGCAGACAGTGCTGATCACCGGCGCCTTCGGTCTGGTGGGGCCCGAGACCGTGCGCCGGTTCGCGGCCGACGGCTGGCACGTGGTTGCCACCGCTCATCGCAACGTCGACGCGGTGTTGCCGCCCGGCGTCGAAACCCGATGGGCCGATGTGACAGATCCCGATCAGGTGGAGCGGTTGGTGTCCGAGGTGGCACCCGACGCGATCGTTCACCTGGCCGCTGTCATTCCCCCATGGATTTATCGTGATCCCGATCTCGGCCGCAAGGTGAATGTCGACGCCACCGCCACGCTGGTGCGTGCCGCCGAAGCCCAGCCGAATCCGCCACTCTTCTTGCATGCGTCGAGTGCGGCCGTATACGGCTCGCGCAATCCCCACCGCCATCCCGAACGGGTGGGTGTGGACACGCCGCCCCGGCCGTGCGAGCTGTATGGCGGCCAGAAACTGGAAGCCGAAGAAATTGTCCGATCGTCGAGCCTGCGTTGGGTGGTGCTACGACTCGGCGGCGTGATCAGTGCCGACCCATCGGTCCAGCCCTTCACCCTCGACATGCTGTACTTCGGCAGCGCACTGCCGGCCGACGGCCGGGCGCACTGCATCGATACCCGTGATGTCGCAACAGCATTCGCAACTGCCGCGCACGTCGATGTCGTCGGAGAGATACTGTTGATCGCCGGCGACGACTCGCATCTGTTGCTGCAGAGCGAAATTCCACTGGCTCTGGCCGCCGCCCAAGGTATGGCGAATGTGCCGCCGAAGGGTCGGCCGGGCAACCCGGACAACGACGGTGCTTGGTTTCCGAACGATTGGATGGACGTCACCCGTGCGCAAGAGCTGTTGAAGTTCCAACAACATTCGTGGTCCGACATGCTGGCCGAGATTCGCGCACACGTCGGCTGGAAGCGCTATCCGATGCGGCTTCTCGCACCCGTGGTGCGTCAAGCCTTTAAACGCCAAGGGGCCTACCGCAAGGCGCCCGGCGAGTACGCGAATGTGTGGGAAGCGCTCGGCGCCAGGTTCGGCCAGACTTCGTTGGACAGCGCCAAACCCAACTAGCCTCAGAAGACGATGGTCTGGTTGTCGTGCACTATGACACGGTCCTGGCAGTGCCAGAGCACGGCGCGGGAAAGTACCGCGCGTTCGACGTCAGCGCCGACGCGCACCAGGTCGTCGACGGTGTCAGTGTGTCTGACGCGCACCACATCTTGTTCGATGATCGGTCCTTCGTCGAGTACTTCGGTGACGTAGTGTGCGGTTGCGCCGACGAGTTTGACGCCCCTTTCCCGCGCGCGTTTGTAGGGCGCCGCGCCGATGAAGGCCGGTAGGAATGAGTGGTGGATGTTGATCAGCGGGCAGCCGATCGCCGCGAGAAACTCCGGCGTGAGTATCTGCATGTAGCGGGCCAGCACCACCAGATCGACATTGCCGCTGAGTAATTGAAGCTGTCGTTGCTCGGCTTCGGCTCTGGTGTCGCGGGTCGCGGGAATGTGGATGAATGGCACTCCGAACGGCCGCACCCGCTCGGCCAGATCCGGGTGGTTGGCGATCACCATGGCGATGGATAGCTGGAGTTCACCACGCCGGTTGCGCCACAACAGATCTAACAAGCAATGATCATCCTTGGACGCCATGATGGCGACCCGTTTGGGTTTGGCGGCCTCGGTGAACCGGTAGTCGATGCCGAACTTGTCAGCGACGGTGGCGCCGAACTTGCGCTCCAGCTCGTCGATTTCGGCGGTCAGGCCCGGCAGGTGAAAGATTGCGCGCTGCAGGAAGGTTCCATCCTCAGGCGCGGTGGAATGCTGGTCCAGGGAGATGATGTTGGCCCCGGCCTGGCTCAGGAAGGCGCTGACGGCCGCGATGATTCCGGGGCGGTCATGGCAACGAAGCAACAGGCGTCCGATGTCTGGGCCTGGCTCGTTCGGTGTTGACACCCACGGCCCCCTTCGCCTCGGAATTCCGCAGGCCACGATACCGGTGCAGCGTGCACCAGCCAACGGTTCACCGGTGATGGTCGCCGGGTACGCGCAGTTGCCGAAGCACCTGTACGCGTGCCTTGGGGCAAACCCTGCGATGCGCGAAGCTGTCGCCAGGTCGCCTCGCGTGTGATGTCATATGTGAAATCGCTTTGAGAATCGACCAGTGGTCCGCTGCTGGCAAGCCTGGCCATGCCATAGCCGTTTGCCAGAACCTAAGTGGCGCAGGCTTTCCGGGCGGGTGAATCCGCGGCTCAGTGCGAATCGGGGCAGTGCCCCTGGTGCTCATGCTCGGGGTCGGGTGAGCCCCCCATCATGCGCAGCATCGGCATTCCGCCGGTGGTGAAAAACCGGGCGATCAGCACTGCCGCGATCACCAGGAAGATGATGTTGAGCCAGGTGGTGTAGTTCCAGGAGATGCCCCCGGACATGACCATCGCGTTGCGCTGACTCGGGATGAGATTGGCTGTGCCGAAGATCAATTCGACCAGATAGCCGGCCACCACCATCGCGGCGTAGAACGTCGCGAGAAGCGTCAGCATCATCTTGGTGCCGTAGTACTTGCGGTAGATGTTCAGTATCGGCAGGATCAGCAGATCCGCGAAGATGAACGCGATGACGCCGCCGAAGCTGATGCCGCCGTTCCACAGCACCGCGGCAAGTGGCACGTTGCCGATCGAGCACACGAACGAGACCATCGCGACAAAGGGCCCCACAATGGGCCCCCAAACCACCGACCACGTTGGTTGGCTCGTCAAAAAGAAGTCCCGCCAGAAGGTTTCGGGAACCCATGCCGCGATCGCACCCGCGATGAACAAACCCAGGACCAGGTCACGCAGGATCGCCAGCCACTCCATGATGAACACGTGCGACACCGACGTCAGACCGGGCCCTGAGAACAGCCGCTGCCAAAAGGAACCTTCACCCTGGATCGACATGTCCATGGCCGCATGGCCTTCCATCGAGCCGGCGATTCCCTTCTCGGCCTGTTCGCGGGCGCCGTCAATCAGCCGCTGACGCACAAAGAGCCGGAACAACACGGCCAGCGCGATGATCATCAGGGGCCCGCCGACGAATTCTGCCGCGGTGAACTGCCAGCCCATCAGCAGCGCCAGGATGATGCCCAACTCCACCACCAGGTTGGTCGAGCCGATCTCGAACGCCATGGCGGCGGTGAAGTTGGCGCCCTTGCGGAACAGCGATCGCGCCAGGGCCACCGCGGCATAGGAGCACGATGACGATGCCGCACCGAGTCCAGCCGCGACCGCCAAGGTGCGGGGCCGGTCGTCGCCCATCAGCGACACGATCGTCGAGCGACGCACCACGGCCTGCACCACCGCGGACAAGGCAAAGCCCAGGATCAGCGCCCACAAGATCTCCCAGGTCATCGAGCCCGTCAACGCCAGGGCGTGGCCGAGGGCCGGTAACACTTTGTCTGTCACTTGGTCCTCCGCTCGGTCGCGCACAGCCGGCTAGCTGTTGGACCATATACCCTATGGGGGTATGCGGTCAAGATCGCGTCCCGGTCGAAGGTGGCGCGCAAACTCGCATCTCACCGGCACTCTGGCAAATCCAGGTGACGGCGGCCCAGATATGCTGCCCGCGTCGGACTCAGCGGCGTTACGCTGTAGCAAACCAAGTGGCTGCGGGTCGTCTGCTGGACCGACGAAGGCGAGATGCATACAAAATTGAGCCCGACACACCGGAGTTATCACCGCTGTCACAGACGTAACACCAGGCACACTGGTAACAACAATTGATGCCAGGAGGGTATGGCCGTGTACCGAGTCTTTGAAGCGCTAGATGAGTTGAGCGCCATTGTCGAAGAAGCCCGTGGCGTGCCGATGACCGCCGGCTGCGTCGTGCCCCGCGGTGACGTGTTGGAACTGATCGACGACATCAAGGATGCGATTCCCGGCGAACTCGACGACGCCCAGGACGTCCTGGACGCGCGCGACTCGATGCTGCATGACGCAAAGTCGCACGCGGACTCGATGGTGTCCTCGGCGACCACCGAGTCGGAGTCGATGGTCAACCATGCCCGCGCCGAGGCTGACCGCCTTCTCTCCGACGCCAAAGCCCAGGCCGACCGGATGGTGAGCGAGGCGCGGCAGCACAGCGAGCGCATGGTCGGGGAGGCGCGAGAGGAAGCCATGCGTATCGCCACCTCGGCGAAGCGCGAGTACGAGGCCAGCGTCAGTCGCGCCAAGACCGAATGTGACCGGCTGATCGAAAACGGCAACCTCTCCTACGAGAAGGCCGTGCAGGAGGGCATCAAGGAACAGCAGCGCCTGGTGTCGCAGAACGAGGTGGTGAAGGCCGCCCACTCGGAATCCACCCGTCTTGTCGATACCGCCCACGCCGAGGCGGACCGGTTGCGCGGCGAATGCGACATCTACGTCGACAACAAGCTCGCCGAGTTCGAAGAGTTCCTCAACGGCACGCTGCGATCGGTCGGTCGGGGTCGCCACCAGCTTCGCACCGCAGCCGGCACGCACGATTACGTAACGCGCTAGTTCGAACCCTCCGGTCCGGCCCGGTGCTGGTGCGCACCCGCGACGGAGCGGATCGGCCATGGCTCGGTGCGCGGCGCGCCGTAGGATTCCCCCTATGGTCAAGCAGCACAGCCACACGGCGCGGCGGCCGTTGCGGGCGCCGTTGAACATCGACAT
>JAVROZ010000455.1:0-4469 GCA_032162485.1 Mycobacterium sp. | reverse complement strand
GAAGGCAAGGCCGTCGCGGCCGAGGTCGGCGACGATGCGCGTTATCTGCACCTCGACGTCACCGAGCCCGATCAGTGGGATGCCGCGGTGCAGACCACGCTGAGCGAGTTTGGCCGCCTAGACATTTTGGTGAACAACGCCGGCATCATCAACGTCGGGATCCTCGAGGACTACGCGCTGTCCGAATGGCAGCGGATTCTGGACATCAACCTGACCGGCGTCTTCCTGGGTATCCGGTCGGTAGTCAAACCGATGAAGGCCGCGGGTCGCGGGTCCATCATCAATATCTCCTCCATCGAGGGATTGGCAGGCACCATCGCCTGCCACGGCTATACCGCGACCAAGTTCGCCGTTCGAGGTCTGACGAAATCGGCGGCAATGGAGCTGGGCCCCAGCGGAATTCGGGTGAACTCTGTGCACCCCGGGCTGGTCAGGACGCCGATGACCGAGTGGGTACCCGAGGACATATTTCAAACGGCTTTGGGCCGCGTGGCCGAACCCCGCGAGGTCTCCAGCCTCGTGGTATACCTCGCCAGCGACGAATCAAGCTATTCCACTGGCTCAGAGTTCGTTGTCGACGGCGGCTGCGTGGCAGGTCTCGGGCACAAAGACTTCTCGACGGTGGAAACCGCCGAACAACCCGAATGGGTCACCTAGGCGAGCCCGTTCAGCCGGCCAAGAGCCCACGTCGTCAGAACGCGTCCGGATTCTGCTGGATCTCGGGTGGCACCGGGTGCTGATACAGCCGGGAGGCGTTCTCCCAGGTGAATTTCCGGACCACGTCTTGCGGCAATCCGCCGATCTCCTCGTGGACCGTCTGTTGGGTATGCGGCCAGGTGGAGTCGCAGTGTGGATAGTCGGCTTCCAACATGATGTTGTCGACACCGATCCGGTCGTACTGCACGAACGATGACTTGTCCTCCACCGCGCAGAACCAGAAATTGCGCGTGAAAACCTCTGCGGGTGTCAACGTCTCTCCCAGGGCCTGCCACGTGCCGTACATCTCGTGATAACTGAGCATATGGTCAAGGCGATCCAATAGTCCTGCAACCCAGCCGATTCCACCCTCAGACAGGCAGATTTTCAGATCGGGAAATCGACTGGGCAGACCGGAGTACAGCCAGTCCACCGCCGCCGATATGGCGTAGGCGAAGAACAACACGCCCTGCACATCCGGCGGCGCGTCCTCGGTGGTCGACGGTGACGAACCCGAAGAACCGATGTGCAGATTTACGACGGTGTCGGTCTCGGCGCAGGCTGCCATGAATGGCTCCCAGTGGCCCGAATGGACGCTAGGAAATCCCAGCATCGCCGGGTTTTCACTGAACGTCACGGCGTGGAAACCGCGCTCGGCGTTCTCGTAGATCATCTTTGCGCCCAGCTCGGGATCCAGCAGCCAGGGCAACTGGCACGGAATGATCCGTCCGGGATGAGACCCGGCCCATGCTTCCAGATGCCAGTCGTTCCAAGCCCGTACGGAAGCCAACGCCAGGTCGCGGTCCTTGGTCACCTGTTGGAGCCGTTGCCCAGCGAATCCCGGCAGAAATGACGGGAAGTTCAGTGACGCGTAGATCCCATTGAGATCCATGTCTTTGACGCGCGCGTCGATATCCCATGCGCCCCTCCGCATTTCATCGAAACGGACCGGCTCGAACCCATACTCCGACACCGGCCGCCCCACCACGGCGTTGAAGCCGACATTGGGCAGTACCTGGCCGTCGTACACCCAGGTTTGTCCGCCCTCCGCAGTGTCCACGACTTTGGGTGCCCGGCCGGCGAACTTGCGCGGGAGCCGTCCGGTGAAGGTGTCCGGCGGTTCGACGATGTGATCATCGACCGAGATCACCGTGTAACGGCGTGGCGCCCGGGGCGGATCGGGCAACAGCGTGACCGTGCGGTCGTCTCCTGTCTTGGCGGTGGTGAAGTTCAGGTTGGCGGCCAGGTCATCAATCGATTTCACGTCACTGTCTCCCGGGTATCAGGTGAGGACATCGGGGTCGGCTTTGATCGTCATTCGCGCCGCGCCGGCCCAGTAGACGTCGGCGGCACGTTCGATCAGCGAAGCCCGCATGCCGACCATGTCCGACCAGTTCATCTGCGATGGTTCCTTGCCGGTCAACATGACGTCATAGGCCAACTTGCATACCCGTTCGATTGATGCCGCCCGGTAGACGGCTTCGGGCAGATTGCGGCCAGTGGCGATGACGCCGTGGTTGGCCAGAATAGTCAGATTCGCCTGACCGATTTGTGCCGCGAGATCGGCTGCGCGAGATGGGTTGTCGACTTCACCGTCGTAGGTGGTGACGAGGCACAGGTCGTCCAGGAATAGCGATCCGGTCTGATGCAGGAGTTCGGGCAGCTTGCCCAGTGCGGCGAGCACGCAAACGTAGTACGGGTGATTGTGAATGACCACGCGGGCGTCGTCGCGGACCCGGTGCAGTTCGGTGTGGATGTGGATCGCCGGCGTGACATCCCACCGGCCGCGCACCACCCGGCCAGCAGCGTCCACCGCGCAGATGTCCGACGCGGTGAGCTCTTGCCACCACAATCCCCAGGGATTGACCAGCATGTCATTGCCCTCGAGTTGCCAGGTGATGTGTCCGGCCATGTTCTCGACGAATCCGATCGACGCGAGGTGCCGGAAGGCTACTGCGATCGCTTGTTCGTCGGACAGATCGACGCCGATCGGGGGCACAACCGAGGGCGCCCACACCCGCAGGCCCCCTCGCCGTGCGTTAGGAGCGTTCATTGCCGGCCTCCATCCTGGCTCGAATATCTTCGCGGAGTTGGCCTTTGGCGATTTTGCCACCGGACGACCGGGGCAACTCGTCGACCACGATCAGTGCTTCGGGCAGCAGTTCCTTGGAAACTCCATGCGCCAGCAGGTGCTTCACGAGATCGGGTAACTCGACAGTGTGCGAATCAACGAGTTCGGTGTAGAGACAGACTTTTTCGCCGAACACCGGGTCGGGCATCGCGACTGCTGCCGCTAGCGCAACTGCCGGATGTGTCATGACCGCGTTTTCGACCTGGGCCGCGCTGATGTTCTTGCCGCCGCGCAGAATGAAGTCGGACGTTCGGCCGGTCACGCTCAGATAACCGTCCGAGTCGATCTCGCAGATATCGCCCATGCGCATCCACCCGTCGCGGGTGAACAGCTTGTCGTGGTCGGTGCCGCCCAGATACCCGAGGCTGGTCGCCGGGCCTCGGCACGCCGGCTGGCCATGCCCGGTCTCGGTGACATCCTGATCACCATCGAAGAGCCGAACCGACATTTCCGGAACGATCCGACCACCGGTGCTTAGTCGCCGTTGCCGCGAGTCGTCCAGCGTGGTTCCGCTGAGCAGACCCGTCTCATTCGAGCCGTAGAACTGCAGGATTTTGGCGCGCGTGAGTTCTTCGAACTCCGCGGCCGGTCGGTACGGCAGTGCCTCGCCTCCGGCAAAAACCACCCGCAATGAGCTCAGGTCGTATTGCCGGCTGCTCTGGTCGGCCATCAGCATCGTCAATTGCGTACTGACACAACACAAGACCGTTACCTTGTGCCGCGCGATCGCCGCGCTGGCCGCCCGCGCGCTGAACCGCTGCAGAATCACCGAGGTGGCACCCAGGTGGATCGGAGTGGTATGGCTGGTCCAGATGCCGAAGCCGAACGGCATCGGTATGACGGGCAGGATCACGTCGTCGGACGTCAGCAGACCGTGGGCCACGGCCTTTCGATGGAAATAGTGCCAACGGTTCTGGGTGTGCACGACGCATTTGGGCAGCCCGGTGGTTCCCGATGTGGAGTTGATCAAAAAAACGTCATCGGGACCGAGTTGCGACTCGATTCCCAATGTTCGGGGAGGCACGTCAGTGTTGCAGCTCAGAGCCTTCCCGTGGTGGCTGAGCACCATGACGGGGATCGACCGATCGGCAGCCGCAGCTGTCGCGGCAGCGCTGCGCGGGTGATCGCTGATCAGGATCTTCGGCCGCGTCGTACGCAGTAACTGGGTAGCCTCGCGCGCACCGGCTCGCGCGCCGATGCCGACGACGACGGCGCCGCATCGTTCCACGGCGATGAAGACGACATGGATGGCCGCCGAGTCGCCGTGCCACACCGCGATCCGATCACCCCGGGCGACTCCACAACCGGCCAGCTGTTCGGCCACAGACGTTGCAGCAGCGTCGAACTCACGCCACGTCAGAACCGCGTCGGGATGGCTGCCGCGATGCTCGTCAATGTCGACGTATGCGACTCGATCAGGCGACTCCTCGGCGTTACGGCGCACTGCGTCAGACAGTGTCGTACCGGACCACCAGCCCGCAGCGCGATACCGCGCTACTTCATCGGCGGAATATGCCGGCGATCGCATAATGCTCAGCACGCCAGCGGTCATGAACAAATGATAGGAAGGCGGCTTGTGACGGAGATCACGGGTCATCGTAGCGCCAAGACTTGGGGTGGCCCCCTGACCTGGACTCCAAGA
>JAVROZ010000454.1:0-3373 GCA_032162485.1 Mycobacterium sp. | reverse complement strand
GCCTGGCTCATCCCTGGCATGTTCGGGGTCGCCTACCGACGCCAGCTGATCACCGGCCGCTCCGCGTTGGCCATCGCGGTTGCCGTGTTCGCCGTCGATGTGGCGCTCCTGCAGTGGGGACCATACGAGCTGAGCCTGGTCGGCATCGAGGGCCAACGCCTAGCCAACATGAGCCCGCCGTCGTTGTTGCTCGCCGGGCACGCGATCGTCCTGAGCGCGCTGGCAATCGCGGCGGCACCCGGGATCAACCGGTGGGCGCAACGGCCTCGCGTGTGGTGGTTCACGGCGATCGGCAACTCGGGGGCGATGACGTTGTATCTGTGGCACATGCCCGCGCTGCTGGGCGTGCACCTGCTCTTCGATATGTTCGGACACCCGCGTTTCCCGGGCCGGCCGGACTTCTTCGCGGTCAGCTTCGAGCAACTCTTCATCATGATCGGTGTGGTGGCGGTGCTCTTCGTGGCGTTGCGCCCGCTGGAGAACAACCCGTTGCCGGGCTGGGACGGCGGCCCCACCATCACGTCGGCCCGGCGCGGTACCGCGGTCGGCATGCTGCTCTGCGTGGCCGGGGCGGCGATCCTCGCCGCGGTCAAGTGGGGCCTCAAGGACGATGGCCTCGTCTGCGTCGCCGTCATGCTAACCGCACTGCTGGCCGCCCGGGCACTGGCTGCGGCGCGGCTCCCACAGGGTGGTGCGGCAACCCGGGCACTGGGCCGCGCGTTGGGCATACGCGTCGCACGTTAGGAGTCAGTCAACGCTGCGACGCAAGCAGCATCTCCAGCGTTTTGCGTAATTCATCAAGACGGCGCTGCCCCAGCACCTGCTCCCAGTGTTTCTCCAAACTCGTTGCATTGGACCGCATTACCCGCAGCGCCTGGCGACCGCGGGGGGTGAGTTCGATGATTCGGGTGCGGGCGTCGGCCGGGTTCGGCACCCGGGTGACATAGCTGTGGCGCTCCAGCGCCGATATCGCCTGGGCAACTGCCTGGCGGCTCACTCCGAGTCGGTCGGCCAGATCCGAGGCATGCAGCCCACCGCCGGTCAATGGCACCAACGCCACCGCTTGCGCCGGGCGAATCCCATCCAGGCCGGCTGCCGCGAACGCTGCTTTCAATCGCGGGCCTCCGGTAGCCGCCAGCAACTGCACGAGGGCAGGCACGGTCGGTTCCCAGGGGCCGTCCACGAGACGTCGCATGGCTGAACAGTGTGCCACCTTTACCCAATTTGACAAGTTGCTTGTCATTCTACGGAACGGCTGTCACCATGGGTGGATGGCATCGCGACGCGCCCGGGTCCTCAGTGTGTTCGTTCTCGCGACTCTGGCTGTCGCGCTGGGCGGGTGTTTTGGCGGCGGTCAGGCGGTGGGGTCGCCAGCGCCTCCGGCGATCCCGGTCGGTCAGTCTTCCCAGAGCATCGAGTGGGGCGCCACCAGCAGAACCTTCAACCTCTATCGACCGCAGGGCTTGACGGGTGCGGCGCCGTTGGTCGTGATGCTGCACGGCGGGTTCGGCAACGGAGCCCAGGCCGAGCACTCCTATCACTGGGACGCCGAGGCCGATAAAGGCCACTTCCTGGTCGCTTATCCCGATGGCCAGGGCAGGGCATGGAACGCCGGGGGCTGCTGTGGCAATCCAGCACAAAACAACCTCGACGACGTCGGGTTCATCACCGCAATGGTCGGCGCTATCGAGCAGCAGCTGACGGTCGACCCAGCTCGGGTATATGTCACTGGCATGTCGAACGGGGCCATGATGTCGCTTCGATTGGCTTGTGAGACCGACATGTTCGCGGCCATCGCCCCGGTCGCCGGCACCATGGTCACCGACTGCTCACGGGCCCGGCCCACTTCGGTACTGCAGATCCACGGCACCGCCGACGCCAGCGTCCCCTATAACGGCGGTCCGGGTAAATCATTGAAGACCGACGGATCCCCGCGCGTCGACGGTCCCCCGGTGCCAGTGGTCAACGCCGCCTGGCGTGCCATCGACAACTGCGGACCGCCGGCCTCAACCACTGCCGGCGCGGTGTCCACCGAAACCGCCGGCTGCCCCGCCGGTCGCACCGTTGAGTTGATCTCGGTAGCTGAGGCCGGCCATCAATGGCCCGGCGGTGTCCGCGGGCCCATCTTGGAGCGCCTCGGCCTACCTGAGCCTTCGAACGCACTCGACGCTACCGACACCATTTGGCAGTTCTTCTCCCAGCACCACCGCTGACCGGGCCGGCCGAGCGAGGGGGTCGGGGCAGACCCGTTACGGCCGTGGCGGCGATCTGGTGGGCCACACCGCCATTCGATCGATGATCCGATCCCGCAATACGAGTGTGTGGAACAGAACCGCGCAGACATGAGCGGTGAACGTCAGAAACAGCAGGAAGGCGAAAGCGCCATGGCACTGCCGCAGCACCGCGTAGACATCGATATTGTGCGGCGCGATTCCGGGCAGGTGGAATGGCCCCAGCGAGACGATCGGGGTTCTGGCAGCCGATAACATGGCCCACCCGACCAGGGGCTGGATGAGCAGCAGCGCGTACAGCAGATATTCCGACCACGATGCAACGCGCCGCTCAACCGGGCCCATGGTGGCCAGGAAGGGCGGCAGCTTGTGGGTCAGCCGATTCGCCAGCCGGATCACGGCGAAAATCAGAATCAGCACACCCAGTGGCCGGTGGATCGCCAGCAGCAGCGGGTAATAACTCAACGACGCGACCATCGTCACTCCGATGAAAAGTTGCGCGATGACCATCGGGGCCATCAGCCAGTGCAGAATCCGTGACGGAATCGCGAATCGTGCTGTAGCGGAAGCTTTCTCGACCATCAGGCGCGGACCTCGCTCGGCGACTTGGGCTCCTCGGCTCGCCGCGTGTAAGACCGCGCGTATACACCCGCCCGTGCGCTGGGCATGGGGTCATCAGACAGCGCGATTCCATCCGGCAGTACGGTCGGGTCGAAGTTGATGTCACGGGCGTTGCCGGCAGCCTCGGTCTGTACCGCGGTGATGGTGATCGTGCCTGCGTCGATGGTGCGCCGCGACCGCGGCCAGGGTTTGGTGGCGTCATTCGTCGGGTCGCCGGGCTCACCGATTGTGAGGATCAGGCGCCACCGCAACGGACGCTGCGTGACCGCGCGGATGAGGTCGTCGAACAGATAGTCCTTTCCAGGCGATGGCGTCGCACTGGCCTGCCCGCCGTCTTCGATCGGAAGGACGGTCCACCGGACGCCGACCGTCGCACCTGCGCCGTTGGTGAACTGAAAAGCGTTCAGGCCGTTGAACGTGCTGTCCGCGAATCCCGCGCTGGGCGGTGTCTGCTTGATGATCTTCATCGCCGCTGCGGTTTCAGGGTGACGGTCGAAGAATGCCGCCATCTGCTTTGGATC
>JAVROZ010000453.1:0-4335 GCA_032162485.1 Mycobacterium sp. | reverse complement strand
ATGGGCGTGATCAATCGCAACGGGCCCGACGCGGTCGACTTGTCGACGCCCAAGCCGGTCGACTCCGCCGAATTGCGGCGGCGAATCGAAGATGGCGAATGGGTGGTCGACCTGCGCTCCCGAACCGTTTTTGCCGCAGGTCATTTGAGTGGGTCCTACGGATTCGAACTGTCCGACTCGTTCATCACCTACCTTGGCTGGCTGTACGCGTGGGGCCAGCCATTAACCCTGATTGGGCAGGATGGCGACCAGATCGCCACGGCGCGAAGGGAATTGGTGCGCATCGGCGTTGACGACGTTCGAGGTGCGGCAACCGGCGACATCCAGAAGTTGGCCGGCGAATCGGAGCTGCGTTCTTACCGGGTTGCTGACTTCGCTGCGCTGGTCGACGAGATTCGCCGTGACGATGTCGCCGTGCTGGATGTGCGTCGCGACGACGAATTCCGCGATGGTCACGTGCTCAAGGCGATCAACATCCCAGTGCACGAGCTGACGGATCGCCTCGACGAACTGCCCGACGGTGAGATCTGGGTGCACTGCGCCAGCGGATACCGCGCCTCGGTCGCCGCGTCGATCCTGGACAAGCATGGGATTACGACTGTGCTTGTGGACGACAAGTACGGTTCAGCCGAGGAACTCGGGTTGACCGACGCTGACTAGCTCGGCTGGTCCTTCGCGCTGAGTTCAGCCACGATCGTCTCGATGTCAGCGCCCGCACCGCTGTTATAGGGCAACTTGGACAGGGCGGTACCCATCGCGCAGGTGTTGGTGAGCGCCGCAAAGGTCAATCCACCGCCGATTGCCGCGGCCAGCCACTTGAGCTTCGGGATGACCACGCTACCGAGGACCGAAGACACCACGATCGATCCGGCGACCAGTCGTACCTGCCGCTCCAGCTCCCAACGTTGCTTACCGCGGTCGACTGCCGATCCGTTTCCTTGCCAAGCGGTGAATCCGTTCTCCAGGACACGACCGGAGGGCCCACCGGCGTTGCGTAGTAACTCTTCGGCTTTCGCCGCGCGCTGGCCCGACTTGCACACCAGCACCACATCCTCTTTTAGGTGCTCGATGATTTCGGTCTGATGCTCGCGCAGTACATCGAGTGGCACGTTGTAGGACCCGGTGATATGTGCGGTCTCGAACTCAGCGGGGGTTCGCACGTCAACCACACGCGGCGGCGTGGACGAGTCGAGGAGCTTCTCCAGCTCGGCTGGACTGATCGTGGCAGCGGCCGTTGCATTCATGGCGTTCTCCCTGGTCAAGCGTGCGCCGATGCAGGCACGCGCAGTTTCGGGGTGGTCTTAGTTGCCATACCCGTCGGGGCGGCGACGAGTATCGGTTTAAATCGCCGCGAAGTTTACGTTTGCAGGTGCGGCGGCGGGCAGTGAAACAATGCTGTTAAGCCCTCGTGACGCCGAAGCTCAGTCGCTACGATCTTGCTGTGCGCCAACTAACTGCCCGGAAATCGTTTGATCTTGCCCTTGCGGTGCTCGCGCCCGCGGCCGCGCTGCTGTTCGCTGCTGTCGTGTTGCCACCGGCAGCGCCCGGCGCAGCGCGATCAGCGGCCGCGGCCAACTGTTCGGACGTAGATGTCGTCTTCGCCCGTGGCCGATTCGAATCAGCGGGGCCGGGCACGCTCGGCAATGCCTTCATCAACTCGCTCAGTTCTAAGATCGGCGGCCGGAGCATGAACACGTACGCCGTGAAGTACCCCGCCGACTCCGAAATCGACATTGGCGCCAATGACATGAGCCGGCACGTCTCGTCCGTCATGAACAATTGTCCGAATACTCGGATAGTGCTGGGCGGCTATTCGCTCGGTGCGGCGGTCACTGACGTCGTTCTCGCTGTGCCCTTCTCTGCGTTCGGGTTCAACAGTCCCCTGCCCGAAGGCGCCGATCAGCACGTCGCTGCGGTCGCGTTGTTCGGCAATGGAAGCGCGTGGGCGGGTCCGATCACCAACTTCAACCCGATCTACAACGACCGGACCATCGAGTTGTGCCACGGGGCCGACCCCATCTGCAACCCGGCCGACCCGAACACCTGGAAAGAGAACTGGCCACAGCACCTTGCCAGCGCCTATGTCGACGCAGGAATGGCCAACCAGGCCGCCGACTTCGTCGCGGGCAAGCTGTAGACGCCGCGCTGTCTGCCCCGCCTGCTGTCTGCCCCGCCTGCTATCTGCGTCGTGACCGCTGCCGTAGCGAATTCCCCCGAAGCAGCTGAAATCGCGCGGTGGGTCGGTATCCCCAGGCCCCTAGTGCTGCGGGCAGCGCAAGCTGCCCGAACAGGCTTCGCTGGAGCCGGCGAGCGACCACCACTCCAACCAGACTCACGGCCAGCTTGCCCAGGGCCAATCGGCTCGTACGTGTCTGCCACGTGGCTGGCCTCGGGGCGCTACGTCGCCCCAATCGGTACCCGACGCACAGGGCCGTCACCACTGCGCAGGCAACCACTAGCACCGTCATGAGATGAGCGTCCTGTGTTGCTGTCGCGGCAAGGTCACATGCCAGCTACACCTCGGCCAATAATCGAGTGCTCACCGGGGCCCGTCCCGGCCCTCGCTAACTGCGTTAATTGTTGGAGGGTCGGCGGTGGCTGTCACAATCGCCTGCGAAATAAAATCAGCATGAGAAATAAGGGTGGGCGAAACGGGGTGGCCGGAATTGTCATAGCAGATAGATATCTTCAGATTGAGTTTAACTATTGTCTTCCCCATTTATAGGTTCACCACATGAGATTATGCTTAGGAAAACGTCGTAGCTGTGCTATAAAATCTCGCCCGCTGCGCGCTTGGCGCCTATTTGAGATGGAGCAGGCTTCGACGCCGCATCGGGGACGGGTCGGTGGAGTTGCCAGCGCTGAGCAGCCGGCGGTTCGATACGGGCCTGCGAGGTGGGTTCGGCGGATTGGCGAGACCGACTGACCACCGGCGCAAGTGCGGAAAGCAATGGCGGGTCACGTTTTTAGGCGTTCTGCTGCCACCCCGGCGCACCGCCACGACCGCGAAAGAGCCGTCTAGCCGTGTAACCCAGGTCCGTGTGCCGCGGGCCTCGCCGCGCGGGTCCCCTGCCTGGGCGGACAGTGATCATCCGCTTATGAACTGCATAGAAACTGCAAGAAACCTATGAAGTAAGTGTGACTAAAAATCAAGATGAATGTTGGGCAAACATCAAGATCAGGGTCCATTCCGCAACATCGACCACGTTGGACGATCGATGCACGGTCAATACCGTCTTGAGATAACGGCAACACATTGACGTGCGTAAGCCGAGTTTCCGCCCCCACACCTCGTCGGAGGAATCCTATGTCATTCGTACGTACGTATCCAGAGCACCTTGCTGCTGCAGCCAGCAACCTGCAGTCACTCGGTGCGGCGTTGAATGTCGGAAGCGCGGCCGCCGCGGCCCCGGTGACCGGCGTGGTTCCCGCGGCGATTGATGAGGTGTCGATTCTGACGGCGGCGCAGTTCGCGACCCATGGTCAGCGGTTTCAGGAATTGAGCGCGCAGGCGGCCCGGATTCAGGCGACGTTGGCGGCGACGCTGGCAAGCAGCGGGAACTCGTATGCCGCCACTGAGGCGGCCAACGCCGCGTCGGCGGGTTGAGCGGGCCAAGGCGTTAGGGAGTCGAAGCGATGGTGGACTACGGATTGTTGCCGCCCGAGATCAACTCGGGGCGTATCTATGCGGGCCCGGGCGCGGGTTCGCTGATCGCTGCGGCGTCGGCGTGGAGTGGTTTGGCCGAGGATTTCGCGGCCGCGGCCAGTGGGCATCGTTCGGTGATCGAGGGGTTGACCAGCGGGCCGTGGTTGGGGCCTGCGTCGGCGCAGTTGGTGTCGGCTGTCTCGCCGTTCATTACGTGGTTGAGCAACAGTGCGGAGCAGGCTGCGCAGACTGCGAGTCAGGCCGGTGCGGCGGCCAGTGCGTATGAGACGGCGTTTGCGGCCAGTGTGCCTCCGCCGTTGATCGCAACCAACCGTGCTCTGGTGCAGGAGTTGACTGCGACGAATCTGTTGGGCCAAAACAGTGGGGTGATCTCGCAGCTGGAGGCGCAGTATGCGGAGTTCTGGGCACAGGACTCCGGGGCGATGTACAACTATGCGGGTAGTGCGGCGGCAGCCACCCAAGTGCCGCAGTTGGCGGCACCGGCTGAGGTGGCTGATCCCGTTACCGGGGCGGTCGATCAGGCTATCGCTGCCTTCAAGGGGCAGGCTACAGCGGTTCAGACTCAACTCAACGCCTTTGGATCCTCCTTGGTCCCCCGCGCCAGCGACGTGATCAAGTCGTTGTCTTCTCCCCTGAATGGCCAAGGCACCGCGATCGATTCGTGGATT
>JAVROZ010000452.1:0-2540 GCA_032162485.1 Mycobacterium sp. | reverse complement strand
CCGAACGGACCCCATAGTGGAGTGCCCGCATCGACGTTGATCATGATGAGCAGCAGCCAGACCGCCAGCGGCCACTGGACCTTCAGCATCGCCAGCGGCCACGGGAGCTTCAGCACTCTGCGGTTCCGGTCGATGCCGTTGACCAGCATGATGAACCCGCCGACTGCGGCGAGCGCCATCAATGCCCACTGGTACGGGAAGTCGTTGAGATGCCGGGAGTGCTGGAACACGGCATCGAACAGGCCGTGCCGCATGCTGAGGTAGGTCAGGAACGAGTGCCCGGCGATGATGTCTTCCTGCTGGGTGACGCTCAGGAACTGCGGTAGCAGGATCAGCCCGGACGTGACGGCCACGCCCGCCAGCGTCAGCAGGTCGCTAAGGCGGCTCTTCGCAGGGTGCCACAGTGCCTCGAACAGCCACCATGCCCCGACCAGCAGCACGACGATGATGCCGCCGGTGATGTGTACGGAGAAGACGCCGACCAGTGCCAGGACGGCCAGCGGGATGCGGTCCCGGTGCTGCAACGTCGTGGTGATCAACGCCATGGTCGGTATCGCCACCCCGTAGGCCGCCAGGTTGGGCATGGCGGCGACATCGAACTCGACGTAAGGCACCGCCGTGAACGACGCGGACAGCGCGGCGGCGGTGGCAGCGGTGACAGCGGTGCGCCACTCGGTGGTGCGCGTGCGCAATGCGCGCCAGGTGAGCACGGCCGCGCTGACCGGAAACAGCCAAATCGCCGTCGCCAGTGAAGTCAGCGTGTAGCCGGTGGTGGCGGCGGCGCCGATCAGCTGGCACAGGACGGCGGCCTGGGCGTGGAAGACCGACGGGTAGTACAGCAGCGCGTGGGTTTCGACGTTGCGCAATTCACCCATGTGGGTGGACGACGCCTGACCGGTCTCGAGGATCCAGCGCACGGTGTTGGCGTGCCACACCGCGTCCCAGGTGCTGGGGATCGACTGCCAGTGCGGCAGGCCGCTGAACGCCGCCCAGCCAATGAGCAGGACGCCTACCAGCACGCCGCCCGCCACCAGGATCGCCGGTCCCCGGTTGACCTCGCGGGCCTCGGCTTCGGTGTCGCGAAAGCGGGCGAGCAACAATTGCAGAACCGTGGCCGCCACACAGACGACGGCCAGCGCGGCGAGCGCTGTCCACCCGTTCCAGGGGATGCCGAGTGCACCGTAGGGGATGATCGCAAGCGCCACTACGCCGTACGTCAGCGCCGGACCGACCGCAATGGCGATCGGCCAGTTCAACTGCGCTATACGTGCGACGATGGCGCCCGGTGCGATCAGCAGGACCAATGCGATCAGCGTTCCGAACCACAAGCTCACTCGACTAGTATGGCTGCCCGGGTGTCCTGCCTCGGGAAGCCGTCGCGGCTTGAACGTTCATGGCACACCCGCTACCGACAATCGATTTGCAAAAATGGCTGTAGCTTTCGATAGCTCTAAGGTGGCTGGCATGGCCTACGACGTCGCCCGGGTGCGCGGACTGCACCCATCGCTCGGTGACGGATGGGTGCACTTCGATGCGCCTGCGGGCATGCTGATTCCTGACTCCGTGGCGACCACCGTTTCGACCGCCTTCCGCAGGTCCGGCGCCAGCACAGTGGGCGCCCACCCGGCTGCGCGCCGCAGCGCCGCGGTTCTCGACGCCGCCCGGGAGGCCGTGGCCGACCTGGTCAACGCCGACCCGAGCGGTGTGGTGCTGGGCGCCGATCGCGCGGTGTTGCTGTCGTCGCTGGCCGAAGCATCGTCGGCGCGCGCCGGCCTCGGCTACGAGGTGGTCGTCAGCCGCTTGGATGACGAAGCCAACATCGCTCCGTGGTTGCGCGCGGCGCACCGGTACGGCGCCAAGGTCAAGTGGGCCGAGGTCGATATCGAGACCGGTGAGTTGCCGACATGGCAGTGGGAAAGCCTGATCAGCAAGTCAACCCGGCTGGTCGCGGTGACGTCGGCATCGGGAACGTTGGGCGCGGTCACCGATCTGCGCGCGATGACCAAGCTGGTGCATGACGTCGGTGGTCTGGAGGTCGTGGACCATTCCGCCGCCGCGCCGTACCGGCTGATCGACATCAAGGAGACCGACGCCGACGTGGTGGCGGTCAACGCGGTGGGATGGGGCGGACCGCCGATCGGGGCGATGGTGTTCCGCGACCCGGCGCTGATGAACACCTTCGGATCGGTCTCGACGGATCCGAACGCCACCGGGCCGGGGCGCCTGGAGGTGGGCGCGCACCAGTTCGGTTTCCTCGCCGGCGTGGTCGCCAGCATCGAGTACCTTGCCTCACTGGATGAGTCGGCTCGCGGAAGCAGGCGGGAGCGTCTGTCGGTGTCGATGCACTCCGCTGCTGCCTATCTGAACCGGATCTACGACTATCTGATGGTGTCCCTGAGGTCGCTGCCGCTGGTGATGCTGCTCGGCCGCCCGGAAGCCCGGATCCCGGTGATCAGCTTCGCTGTCAACGAGGTCCCCGCCGACCGGGTGGTCCAGCGGTTGGCCGACAACGGAATCCTGGCGATCGCCAACGCCAGCTC
>JAVROZ010000451.1:0-8499 GCA_032162485.1 Mycobacterium sp. | reverse complement strand
GCGATTCCCCATCACCGCCCGACCGACGCCGTGCTCGCCGCGGGCGACTTCGTCAAGATCGACTTCGGTGCGCTGGTTGCCGGCTACCACTCCGACATGACGCGCACGTTCGTGCTGGGCAGCGCTGACGACTGGCAGCTGGAGATCTACGACTTGGTTGCCGCGGCGCAGAAGGCCGGCCGGGAGGCGCTGCATCCGGGCGCGGACCTGCGCGGTGTCGACGGCGCGGCGCGCCAGATGATCGCCGACGCGGGCTATGGCGATCACTTCGGCCACGGTCTGGGGCACGGAGTTGGCCTGCAGATACACGAAGCGCCGGGCATCGGGGCGACATCCGCCGGTACACTACTTGCGGGCTCTGTGGTGACTGTGGAGCCCGGCGTCTATCTACCCGGCCGCGGCGGTGTCCGCATTGAGGACACGTTGGTAGTGCCCTCGACAGCACCAGCCGCCTCGCAGACCGCTGGGCAGACCCCGGAATTGTTGACCCGGTTCCCGAAAGAACTGGCCATCCTGTAGGAGATTTACCGAACCATGGCGAGCACTGCTGACTTCAAGAACGGACTTGTCCTGGTTATCGACGGCCAGCTGTGGACCATAACCGAGTTCCAGCACGTCAAACCAGGTAAGGGTCCGGCGTTCGTGCGGACCAAGCTGAAGAACGTGCTGTCCGGCAAGGTCGTCGACAAGACGTACAACGCGGGCGTCAAGGTCGATACCGCCACCGTCGACCGGCGCGACGCCACCTATCTGTACCGCGACGGCTCGGACTTCGTGTTCATGGACAGCGAGGACTACGAGCAGCACCCGCTGCCGGAGTCGCTCGTCGGCAAGGCCGCGGGGTTCCTGCTCGAGGGTCTTCCGGTGCAGGTGGCGTTTCACAACAGTGCGCCGCTCTATCTCGAGCTGCCAGTGACGGTCGAGCTCGTGGTCTCCCACACCGAGCCCGGTCTGCAGGGTGACCGGTCCAGCGCGGGCACCAAGCCCGCCACAGTGGAAACCGGAGCGGAGATTCAGGTGCCGCTGTTCATCAACACCGGCGACAAGCTGAAGGTGGACACCCGCGACGGCAGCTATCTGGGCCGGGTCAACTCCTGACATGTCGGACGAGCCAACGCCGGCGAGACCCGAGCGGTCGTCGCGAGCCTCGCGCCCAGCTAAAGGGCGGCACCATGCGCGCAAGCGTGCCGTGGATCTGCTGTTCGAGGCCGAGGCCCGCGGCCTGACTCCGGACGAGGCGGTCAACGTCCGTACCGCGCTGGCCGAATCCCAGCCAGACGTGGCTGCGCTGCAGCCCTATACGGCCACGGTGGCGCGCGGCGTAGCCGAACACGCCGCCCACATCGACGAGCTGATCACCACCCACCTACAGGCCTGGGCGCTGGACCGGTTGCCTGCGGTGGATCGCGCAATTCTGCGGGTCGCGGTGTGGGAATTGCTCTATGCCGACGACGTACCCGAGCCAGTCGCCGTCAACGAGGCTGTCGAGCTGGCCAAGGAGCTGTCCACCGACGAGTCGCCGGGCTTTATCAACGGGGTGCTGGGCCAAGTCATGCTGGTGACACCACAGATCCGCGCGGCGGCACAAGCGGTCCGCGGAGCGGCCGGGGGTAATGGGCCATGACGCGACTCGAGCTGCGTGTCGTTCTGTCCGTGCTGGCGGCCGTGGCGGTGGTGGTGGGTGCGGTGATCAGCGCCGCGTTCGGGTGGACCATCGTCGCCTCGGTGCTGGCGATTTTCGCGCTCGGTGTTGGCGCCGTGGTGTACCACACGATCGAACGCCTGATCCTGGCCCGCCGCATCAGTACGGTGCGTACCGCGGCGAAACCGCTGCAGCCGCTGCTGCCGGTGATGGCCGCCATCATGGGCCTGACCCAGGGCGTAGTGCGATCGCTCGGCGATGTCACCGATCTGCCCGGGCGCCGCTGGGAGCTGCCGCAGTTGCCGATGTTGAAGTGGATGGAAAATCCGCTGGGTAGCCGGGGCCACAAACAGATCATCGACAGCGACGACGAGTTGAACGGCTGACGTCCGGTCAAATTCCCCGATCGAAATGATCGCGCTTTGCGCGCGGGCGGGACAGAATGGCGGCTGGTACTCACGGAAAGCTGCCGGGGATTTGAAACTCAGAGCGACGACGCCATGCATGTCCACTGCGTCATGACTTGTCACAGCGACAGGATTCTGGGCATCGGGTACCCAGCGCTAGGGTACGGCCAGAGTCGCTCGTTCAACTCGATAACGTGCGAGAGCCAAGAAGACGGCATCACCTGCACGGACAACGTAGCGGCCACTACTTCCGTTCAGCCCGCGACAATTACGAGCTGCACTGGCTCCGCACCAAAGAACAGGTGACGACATGAATCGAAACAGCAAGCGACGCCTTCGAGTCTCGGCCCTGGCGGCGGTAGCCAATCCGTCGTACACCCGCGTCGACACCTGGAACATGCTCGACGACGCGTGCCGGCGCCTCGCCGAGGTCGACCTGGCCGGGCTGGATAAGGCCCACGAGCTAGCCGTGGTGAAGCGGCTGATGGACCGGATCGGGGCCTACGAGCGGTACTGGCTGTATCCCGGCGCCGACAATCTCGCCATCTTCCGCGCGCACCTCGAGAGCCTGTCCACCGTGCGGCTCGCCGAGGAGGTGTCGCTGGCGACGCGCCTGTTGTCCGAATACGGCGACCGCACAGCGTTGTTCGACCTTTCGGCGCCGCTCGCGGATCAGGAGTTGGTGGCCCAGGCGAAGCAGCAGCAGTTCTATACGGTATTGCTCGCTGATGACGCGCCCTGCACGGCTCCGGATTGCCTGGCCGACGCCCTGCGCCAACTGCGCGACGCGACCGAAGACATTCAGTTCGAGATTTTGCTGGCCTCCAGTGTCGAGGACGCCATCACCGCGGTGGCGCTGAACGGCGAGATTCAGGCCGCGATCATCCGCCACGACCTGCCGCTGCGTTCGCGTGACCGGGTGCCGTTGATGACGACGCTGCTGGGCGCTAACGACGAGGATGGGTCGGTGGTGTCCGACCGCTCTCACGACTGGGTCGAGTGCGGTGAGTGGATCAGGGAGCTGCGGCCACACATAGACCTATATCTGCTCACCGACGAGTCGATCGCCGCGGGCGGTGACGACCAGGCCGACCTCTACGACCGAACGTTCTACCGGCTCAACGACGTGACCGATCTGCACAGCACGGTGATTGCGGGACTCCGGAACCGTTTCTCCACACCGTTTTTCGACGCTCTGCGTGCCTACGCGTCCGCGCCGGTCGGCCAATTCCATGCGCTGCCCATCGCGCGCGGCGCCAGCATCTTCAACTCAAAGTCGTTGCAGGACATGGGCGAGTTCTATGGCCGCAACATCTTCATGGCTGAGACCTCGACCACTTCCGGTGGCCTGGACTCGCTGCTGGACCCGCACGGAAACATCAAGAAAGCGATGGATAAGGCCGCGGTCACCTGGAACGCCGACCACACCTACTTCGTCACGAACGGAACCTCCACGGCGAACAAGATCGTCGTGCAGTCGCTGACCCGGCCCGGCGACATCGTTCTCATTGACCGCAATTGCCACAAGTCGCACCACTACGGCCTGGTGCTGGCCGGCGCGTATCCGCTCTACCTGGACGCCTATCCGCTGCCGCAGTTCGCGATCTACGGCGCGGTGCCATTGAGCACGATCAAAAAGGCGTTGTTGGACCTTGAGGCGGCCGGGCAGCTGGATAAGGTGCGCATGCTGCTGCTCACCAACTGCATCTTCGACGGCGTCGTGTACAACCCCCGCCGGGTGATGGAGGAAGTGCTGGCGATCAAGCCGGACATCTGCTTCCTATGGGACGAGGCGTGGTACGCGTTCGCGACTGCCGTGCCGTGGGCTCGCCAACGGACCGCGATGGTGTCTGCCGAGCACCTCGAGCAGAAGTTGGGGTCCGCGGAATACCGTGCGGAATACCGCAGTTGGCTCGCCTCCATGCAAGGAGTGCCCCGCTCGGAATGGGCCGAGCGGCAGCTGCTGCCGGATCCCGACCGCGCGCGGGTGCGTGTCTACGCCACACACTCCACCCACAAGTCGCTGTCGGCGTTTCGGCAGGCGTCGATGATCCACGTGCGTGATCAGGATTTCAACGCACGTGCCCGGGACGCATTCGGTGAGGCATTCCTGACGCACACCTCGACATCGCCCAACCAGCAACTCCTTGCCTCGCTGGACCTGGCGCGCCGGCAGGTCGATATCGAGGGTTTCCAATTGGTCCGGCAGGTCTACGACATGGCGTTGGTGTTCCGGCACCGAGTCCGCAAGGACCGGCTGATCAGCAAGTGGTTTCGAATCCTCGATGAGGCCGATCTGGTGCCTGAGGAATACCGGGCATCCCATGTCAGCTCGTATCGCGAAGTCAGGCAGGGGGCGCTGGACGAGTGGAACGAGGCCTGGCGGTCCGATCAATTCGTGCTGGATCCGACGCGGGTCACGCTGTTCCTCGGCAAAACCGGAATGAACGGTTACGACTTCCGCGAGAAGATTCTGATGGATCGATTCGGCATCCAGATCAACAAGACCTCAATCAACAGCGTGCTGTTGATCTTCACCATCGGTGTCACCTGGTCGAGTGTGCACCACCTGCTTGACGTGCTGCGCCGGGTGGCCGCCGATTTCGACCGGGAGAAAAAGGCGGCCAGCAGTGCGGACTGGGCGCTGCACGAACGCCGCGTGGAAGAGATCACCCAGGACCTGCCGCACCTGCCCGACTTCAGCAACTTCGACGTCGCGTTCAGGCCCGAAGGTGCCACCACGTACGGCGACACCCGGTCGGCCTTCTACGCCGGCTACGAAGAATCCGATCGCGAGTACGTGCTGATGGGCGCGGCCGGGCGACGGCTTGCTGAGGGAAAGACGTTGGTATCCAGCACCTTTGTGGTGCCCTACCCGCCGGGCTTCCCGGTATTGGTGCCTGGGCAGGTGGTTTCCAAGGAGATCATCTACTTCCTCGCGCAGCTCGACGTCAAAGAAATCCACGGCTACAACCACGAGCTCGGACTCTCGGTGTTCACTCAGGATGCGTTGGCGCGGATGGAGAACAAGCGCACCGCGGTGGCCACGGCAAGTGCCAACGGCAATGGGACCGAGCCGACCACGGGATCGGAAGCGACGTTGGTGGCCAACGAGCAGACCGTTCAGGTGAATTGAGGGTTGTGCAGACCGGTTTCGCTCACCGGGATCGGAACGACCGGCTGACGTCCGGGGTGGCGCAATAGCCCGACGGGCGGGGGTTTTGCCTGGTCGCCATCTGATCCCGCCCGGCGCAATAGCCGGCACCGCCACCCGGGGCCACCTCAGTGCGCTCGGAAAGTGCCGCTGAGCTGCATTAGCGTGGCGGCGTGGCCGAAGCAGTGCCGATTCAAGTTGCCAGAGCGGACCGTGCGCGCCGGACGGCCGATGTGCTGCGCCAGCAGATCCATGCCGACGCCTATCCCGACGGTCTGCCGCCCGAAACCGAGTTGGCCGCCGAATTCTCCGTCTCCCGCAACACCATCCGCGAAGCGCTCGGCATTCTGAAGACAGAAGGACTGATCGACCGTGGGCCCAAGGTCGGAACGCACGTCGCACAGCGCAAATACGACCACGGCCTGGACTCGCTGCTCGGGCTGAAGGAAACGTTCAAGAACCAAGGCGAAGTCCGCAACCAGGTGCGGGCCGCGATGCAGGTGCCCGCCCCTCCGTCGGTGGCCCATCGACTGGGTCTGCGCGCCGGTGAGCATGCTGTCTTCATCGAGCGGTTGCGCTACCTCGGTGACCTGCCGCTAAGCCTCGACCTGACCTACCTGGTTCCGGATCTTGGCAACCAAATTCTGGGTCATCCGCTGGAAGACAACGACCTGTTTGGCCTTCTCGAGCAAGTGAGTGGACAACCGCTGGGTTCGGCGTCGCTTGCGCTGGAGGCCATCCCCGCCGACGCCCATTCGGCGGCTGCCCTTCAGGTGCCCAACGGTGCACCGTTGCTGATGCTGGAGCGACTCACCAGTCTCGATGACGGCAGGCCCGTCGACCTGGAGTACATCAGGATGCGGGGTGACCGAATCACCATGCGCGGCAATCTAATAAGGAGTAACCCTTGACGCTGGTCAATAACGCCCGGGCAGACGTACCGGTAACGATCGACGAATCGCTGTGTATCGACGGGTGCACCCTGTGTGTGGAGGTGTGTCCGTTGGATGCACTGGCGATCGACCCCGACACCGGTAAAGCGTTCATGCACGTCGACGAATGCTGGTACTGCGGCCCATGCGCCGCCCGTTGCCCGACCGGCGCCGTCACGGTCAACATGCCCTATCTATTGCGCTAGATCATCGAAATAACCTACAGCCCAGGACTTTCCATGAAACAACACACCATCCGGTTGGTGTCGATCGTGCTCACTGTAGCCACGATCACCTCCGGTTGCTCGCTGGAATCGTTGTCCGAAAGCTCTGGGGTGGTCAACGTCGTCGTCGGCTACCAATCGAAGACCATCAACACCGTCACCGCCGGCACCCTGCTGCGCGCCCAGGGCTACCTGGAGCGCCGCCTCGGCGACATCACCAGCCGTACCGGCACCAAATACGCCGTGCGGTGGCAGGACTACGACACCGGCGCACCGATCACCGCACAGATGCTGGCCGAGAAGATCGACATCGGCTCGATGGGGGACTACCCCATGTTGATCAACGGCTCGAAGACTCAAGCGAACCCGCTGGCGCGCACCGAGATGGTATCGGTCACCGGTTACAACCCCAAGGGCGCGCTGAACATGATTGTGGTGACCCCGAATTCGTCCGCCACCACGCTGACCGATCTGGGTGGGGCGAAGGTCTCGGCCAGTGTCGGCTCGGCCGGTCACGGAACCTTGGTGCGCGCGCTGGACAGGGCCGGCTTGAAAGCCGGTGTGGATGTGCTCAATCAGCAACCACAGATCGGCGCTTCCGCCTTGGAATCCGGGCAGGTGCAGGCGCTGTCGCAGTTCGTCGCCTGGCCCGGGTTGTTGGTCTACCAGGGCAAGGCCAGACTCCTGTACGACGGCGCCGAGCTGAATGTGCCCACCCTGCACGGTGTGGTGGTGCGACGCTCCTATGCGTCCGCGCACCCGGACGTGCTCGCGGCTTTCCTGCAAGCTCAACTGGACGCCACCGAATTCCTCAACACCAAGCCGCTGGAGGCCGCCCGCATCGTCGCGCAGGCAAGCGGGCTACCGACGGAGGTCGTGTACCTCTACAACGGTCCCGGCGGTACCTCATTTGACACCACCCTCAAATCGTCACTGGTTGACGCACTGAAAAGCGATGTGCCCTATCTGAAGTCAATCGGCGACTTCGCCGATCTCGACGTGAGCCGGTTCGTTCAGGACGAACCGTTGCGCGCGGTGTTCGGTGCTCGCGGGCTGAACTACGAGGCGGGCCGCGCGCGCGGTACGAATCCGTCGGTGCTGGCGGGCGATCCCGCCCTGGCAAGTGAGTTGTGGCTGGACGGGGCCGACACCACTCAGACGGTTGCCAATCCCACCGTTCTGCTGCAGGCGATCAGGGAGGCGACGGCCCGAGGATCCAAGGTCCGGGCGGCCTACGTTCCTGACGCCGAGTTGGGCACCCGATGGTTCGCCGACAAAGCGGTCTGGGTGCGGGATGGGATGGCATACCGGCCATTTGGCACCGTGGCCGGAGCACGTCGCTATATGGCAGCGCATCCGGGCGCGGTCACCGTAGATTACCAACAGGCGCTGGGAGACTCGCTATGACCTTAGATACGAGCCGGGACTTGACCGAGCCCGTTGTCGAGGCAGTGCCCGCTTCCGCGTCGACGCCACGTCGATCCGTCTCGCCGTGGCGGTCCCGGGTGCTGCGGTTGGCATCGGTGGCCGCGGCAATCGGGCTCTGGCAGGTGCTTACCGCCGACCGGATCCGGTTCTGGCTGCGATTCGACACACTGCCCACCGTTACCGAAATCGCGACGGCATTGACCCGAAGACTCGGTGCCTACGAATACTGGCTCGATCTGGCGCAGTCATTGCTCCGCATTCTTACCGGCTTCGGGCTGGCAGCGGTGGCTGGGGTCGCGACGGGTGTCCTGTTGGGCCGTTCCCGGATCTTTGCCGACGCGTTCGGTCCGCTGACCGAACTGGCCAGGCCCATCCCTGCGATTGCGCTGGTGCCGGTGGCGATCCTGGTGTTCCCCACCGACGAGGCCGGCATCGTCTTCATCACCTTCCTCGCCGCCTACTTCCCGATCATGGTCAGTACCCGGCATGCGGTGCGAGCGCTGCCTACGCTGTGGGAGGACTCGGTCCGAACCCTGGGCGGCGGCCGGTGGGACGTACTGATCCGGGTGGTGCTGCCGGGCATCCTGCCGGGAGTCTTCGGAGGTCTCTCGGTAGGGATGGGCGTCGCGTGGATTTGCGTGATCTCCGCCGAAATGATCTCCGGTCGGCTCGGCGTCGGCTACCGAACCTGGCAGAACTACACAGTGCTGGC
>JAVROZ010000450.1:0-3793 GCA_032162485.1 Mycobacterium sp. | reverse complement strand
GCAGAACTCAGGTCAGCGAGTCCGGCGGCAGGAACCGGTCGCCGTACTTCTCCGCCAGCTCGCGGGCGCGGGCCACGAACGCTTCCTTGCCCGTACCGAGCGGTCCCTCATAACCGACGATGTACTGGGCGCTACCACCGGTCCACGGCGGGAACCCGATGCCCATGATGGACCCGATGTTGGCGTCGGCCGTTGTCATCAGCACGTTCTCGTCGAGGCACTTCTGAGTTTCCAGCGCCTCGGCGAACAACATCCGGTCGATCATGTCCTGCAGCGGGGGCTCCGAACTGCCGGACTTGAACGTGTCCCGCAGGCCAGGCCAGAGCCGGGTCCGCTTGCCGTCGACGTACTCGTAGAAGCCGGCACCCTTCAGACGACTGGGCCGTCCGAGTTCGATCATCTTCTCGACAACAGCTTCGGCCGGATGCGGTTCGTATGTGCCACCGTCGTCTTCGACGCCCTTGCGGGTCGCGGTCGCGATCTTGTGCATCAGCTCGAGGTTGAGCTCGTCAGACAGCTGCAGCGGCGGAGCCGGGTAACCGGCCTGCGAACCGGCCTGCTCGATGCTGGACGGCTCGACACCCTCGCCGAGCATGGCCAGCGCCTCGTTGACGAAGGTGCCGATGACACGGGAGGTGAAAAAGCCGCGGCTGTCGTTTACCACGATCGGCGTCTTGCCGATGGCCAGCGTGTAGTCGAACACACGCGCCAGCGCCTCGTCAGAAGTCTTCTCGCCCTTGATGATTTCGACCAGCGGCATCTTGTCGACCGGCGAGAAGAAGTGGATCCCGATGAAGTCCTCTTGCCGCTTCACCCCACTCGCCAGACCAGTGATGGGCAGTGTCGAGGTGTTTGACCCGAGCAGCGCGTTGGGCTCGACGATGTCTTCGATCTCCTGGAATACCTTGTGCTTCAGGTCCTGGCTCTCGAAGACGGCCTCCACGACGAAGTCCACCCCCTTGAAGTCGGCGGGGTCGGCACTCGGAGTGATCCGCGCCAGCAGCGCCTTGGACTTCTCCTCGGTGGTGCGGCCGCGCTCCAGCGCCTTCGCTTCCAGCTTCTCGGAGTAACCCTTGCCCTTCTCAGCGGCTTCGATGCTGACGTCCTTGAGTACCACGTCGTAGCCGGCCTTGGCCGAGACGTAGGCGATGCCGGCGCCCATCATGCCGGCACCGAGCACACCAATCTTGTTGATCTTGACCGGCTCGATGCCGTCGGGCCGAGATTTACCGGCATTGATGGCCTGCAGGTCGAAGAAGAACGCCTGGATCATGTTCTTGGAGACCTGGCCGGTCACCAGTCCGGCGAAATACCGGCTTTCGATGCGGCTGGCGGTGTCGAAGTCGACCTGGGCACCCTCGACCGCCGCGGACAGGATGGCCTTCGGCGCCGGCATCGGGGCACCCTTGATCTGCTTGCGCAATAGCGCCGGGAAGGACGGCAGGATGGAAGCCAGTCCCGGGGACGACGGAGTGCCGCCGGGCATCTTGTAGCCCTTCTTGTCCCACGGCTGCTCGTGTGCGTCCGGGTTGGCCTTGATCCACGCCTTGGCGGCGGGAACCAGCTCGTCGACTGTCGGCAGCAATTCGTCGATCAGCCCCAGTTCTTTGGCCTTGGCCGGCTTGAACCGGGTGCCCTGCGACAGAACGTTCATGAAAGCGTTCTGGATACCGAACATTCGCACCGAGCGGGTGACGCCACCCGCCCCTGGTAGCAAGCCCAACGTCGCTTCGGGGAATCCGAACTGCGATCCCTTCACGTCGGCGGCGATGCGGTGGTGGCAGGCCAAGGCGATCTCGAGGCCGCCACCCAGCGCGGCGCCGTTGAGTGCCGCAACAGCCGGCTTGCCCAGCGTCTCAATGGTGCGCAGCTGCTTCTTTACGTTTTCGACCAGATCGAAGGCCTCAGCGACGTTCTCGGGCCCGATCTGGATCATGCTCTTGACGTCGCCGCCGGCGAAGAAGGTCTTCTTCGCGGACGTGATCACCACACCGGTGATCGAATCCTTCTCGGCGACAAGGCGATCCACCGCCTTGCCCATCGACTCGATGTAGGCCTCATTCATGATGTTGGCCGACCCCGACGGGTCGTCCAGCGTCAGCGTGACAATGCCGTCGTCGTCCTTATCCCACTGAATGGTGTTGTCTGCCATGTACTTAAACCCTCTCGATGATCGTCGCGACACCCATGCCGCCGCCAATACACAGCGTCACCAACGCGCGCCGGGCGTTGCGGCGCTCCAGCTCGTCAACCATGGTGCCCAGAATCATCGCGCCGGTAGCGCCGAGCGGATGGCCCATGGCGATGGCGCCGCCGTTGACGTTGAGCTTCTCGTCGGGGATGTTCAGATCCTTCTGGAACTTGAGCACTACGGACGCGAAGGCCTCGTTGAGCTCGAACAGGTCGATGTCGTCGACCGTGAGGCCGGCGCGATCGAGCACCTTGCGCGTGGCAGGGGTCGGACCGGTCAGCATGATCACCGGGTCGGCACCGCTGGTCGCGGTGGCCACGATGCGTGCCCGCGGGGTCGCATTGATGGCCGCCCCCGCCTTTTCATTGCCGATCGCCACCAGTGCGGCACCGTCGACGATCCCGGAGGAGTTGCCGCCGGAGTGGACATGGTTGATCTTCTCCACCCAGTGGTACTTCTGCAGCGCCACGTCATCGAAGCCGCCCATCGCCGCAAGCGCCTCGAACGCAGGCTTGAGCTTGGCGAGGCCTTCCTTGGTGGTGTCGGGGCGCATGTGCTCGTCATGGTCAAGGATCAGCAGACCGTTCTGGTCGCGGACCGGCACCACGGACTTGGCGAAGTAGCCGCCCGACCACGCCTCGGCGGCCTTCTGCTGGCTGCGCAGCGCGTAGTTGTCGACGTCGTCGCGGGAGAAGCCCTCGATGGTGGCAATCAGGTCCGCGCCGATGCCCTGGGGGACGAACATGACCTCGTAGTTGGTGGCCGGGTCCATTCCCATGGCGCCGCCGTCGGATCCCATCGGCACGCGACTCATCGACTCCACGCCGCCGGCGAGCACCAGGTCGTCCCAACCGGAGCGAACCTTCTGCGCGGCGGTGTTGACCGCCTCCAGGCCTGAGGCGCAGAACCTGTTGAGTTGTACACCGCCGGCGGTGACCGGCATACCCGAGGCCAGCACCGCGGCCCGGGCGATATCGCCGCCCTGGTCACCGACGGGTGAGACGCAGCCCAGGATGACGTCGCTGATGAGGTCCTCGTCGAGGTCGGGATTGCGCTTGCGCAATTCCTCGATCAGGCCGACGACCAGGCTCAACGGCTTGACTTCGTTCAGCGCGCCGTTTCGTTGCTTGCCGCGCGGCGTACGGATGGCCTCATAGATGAAGGCTTCTTCGGACATGTTGATTTCCTGTTCCAAAAAGGGGGGTTTGGATCCGTCTCTAAGAGTAGGTCCAGTACCGAAACACTAACAGGAGCCTCGGCCAACCTGTTGGTTGGGAGGGATTCCCAGGTCCGCAAGGGACTTGACGCCTCGCCCGCCGCCGCGAGCGTGACGCTGCAGTCACGATCGGTGCCGAGCGTGACGCTGCAGTCACGACGGGAGGCAGTCACGACGGGCTGCAGTCACGATCGGCGCCGAGCGTGACGCTGCAGTCACGACGGGCGGGACGCCTAAGCTCGTCTGCCATGACGGTGCAGCGGCTGCAGCCGTACGCGACCACGGTGTTCGCCGAGATGTCGGCGCTCGCTGCGCGGATCGGCGCGGTGAACCTCGGGCAGGGCTTTCCCGACGAGGACGGACCGCCAGAGATGTTGACGGCCGCC
>JAVROZ010000449.1:0-2876 GCA_032162485.1 Mycobacterium sp. | reverse complement strand
AAGTCGAAGATAAGGCTCGTGTTGGCCACGTCGCCGCGTATCCACTTTTCCAACGTGTCGTTCGGCCAGGGGTAGGTGGAGAGGAGGCTCAGCGACCGCGTTAACGCGGGGCCAGCGTTGGCCAGCGATTCGAGCACCGGGCCAATTTGTTGGAGTTCGTTGACCAAGTTGTCTTTTGTCTGGTTGACCGAGTCAGCGGCCACTGCGCCGAACTTGCCCAGGAGATCCAAAGCATCGGCGAGCTTTTGCCGCTCGTCCTTGAGCACCGAAAGCGCTTCCGGGAGGGTCGCGAGCGCCTTGTCCACCACCGGCTTCTGGTCGGCGAACTGCCCCGCCAGGTTGTCTAGACTTTGTGTGGCGGTGATGATGTCAGCGGTCTGGTCGTTGACATAGGAGGCAAATTGATCCAGTTGCTGGATCAGGCTGCGCAGGTCGTCCTCGCGGCCCGCGAACGCAGTACTCAGGGCGTGCGTGACGTCTTGGATCTGGCCGATTCCACCGCCGTTGAGGATCAGCGACAGCGCCGAGAGGGTCTGTTCGGTGCTCGGGTAGGCGCTACCCGCCGACAATGGAATGAGCGACCCGTCGTGCAGCTTGCCCTCAGGCGGAGCGTTTTTCGGCGCGGCCAGCTCGACGTGTTTGCTTCCCAGCAAGCTGGTCTGGCCCACGGTGGCGGTTGCGTTGGCGGGCAGATCGACATCGCCGTTGATCGTCATCGTCAAAAGCGCGTGCCAACCCTGCCTTTCGATCTTGGTGATGCTGCCGACTGTGACGTCGCCGACGCGAACGCGAGAGTTCCGCTCGATGTTGTCGACATCGGGAAGTTGCGCCTCAATGGTGAACGAGCCTGGCCCATGACCAGCGGTGCCCGGCAGTGGCAGCGAATTAACGCCCTGCCACTGGCAACCCGATAGCGCGACCGCCAGCAAGATCAGTGTGCCGGCTGTTTTCCGTCCCGTACGCGTCATGGTCCACCCTCCGGGGGCACCATCATCCCTGGCAGGCCTGCAGCCGGATCGGTGTGTTGTACCGGCGACTCGGCGGGCAGCGGCGCCGGTTGGGTAGGGGCGAGCGCCGGTGTCGCCCGAGCTGGAACCTCTTCCGGCGGTGGGACATAGTCGGGGCGCAGCCAGTCCTCGGTGTAGGTCAACTCGTTGGGGCGCGCGGCTGCCCCGACAAACAGGTTCTCTCCCAGCGGCGGAAAGTTGTACTGGCGGTTCTTGATGATCGGTGCAAGGTACTGCGCGCATAGCTTTGCCGACTGTTCAGCACCCAGCCGCGATGCCGCTTGGATTCCGCTGCACACCAAGTTGATCGGATTGGCGAACTGGTTGATCGCCAACAGGCCGGTGATCCCGGCTGTCGCGGGATGGTAGATGTTCATCAAGTTTTGAAAGGCCGTCGGAGTCACATGTAACGTCTGCTTGAGATCGTCCAGGCTTTGGTTGAGCGCTGTGGTGACCGAGGCCAACTTGTCCGAGGTTGTGCCGAGCGTCTCGCGGTTGTTGGCCACAAAGTTCGTGACATCACTGACCACGCCGTTGATACCCGAGACCAGGTTGCCGACCTCGTTTGGGCTATTGGACAGCAGCGTGGTCACTGCCGCGAGGTTCTGGTTGAGCTGCCGCATCAGGTCGGTGCTTGCCTGCAGAGCGGAGACCAAGATCGACACATTCTTGACCGTCGAGAAGATGTCCTTGCTGTGGTCGCCCAGCGCGGAGAACGCCCGCGAGACTTTGATGAGCGTCTCGCGGATGTTGGTGCCCTGACCGCGCAGATTGTCCGCGGCGGTGTTGACGAAGGCCCCCAACGTGCTCACGCCGCCGGACTGGGTCGGCTGCAGCGCCTCGGTGAGCCTCAGCAGTTGTTGGCGGAAGTCATCCCACACCATGGGGACGGCGGTGCGCTCCAGCGGGATCACGGTGTTCTCCAGCAGGGCGGGGCCACCCGTGTATGCAGGTGTCAGCTGAATCGCGCGCACGGCCACCAGTGACGGCGACAAGATCGCTGCCTTCGCGTCGGCCGGCACCCGGTATTTACTGTCGTACCAGAAAGTGATCTTGGCGCGCTGCGGTTGCGGCTCGATCTTGTCGATCTTGCCCACAGGCACGCCAAGAATACGCACCTCGTCACCGGCGTAAATGCCGTTGCTGTTGTCAAAGTAGGCGGTCACCGTGATCCGCGCACTCGCAGCGGTGGTGCGCAGGGCCACGAACAGCCCGGCGATCAACACCATCACGAGGGCGACGGCCAGGCCGGCTCTCGCTTTTCCCGCGCTCATTGCCCATCCCCCGTCGGCTCTTGTGGCGGCACCTCACCTGGCGCCGGAACGTACACCGGCGACGGTGTGGGTTCCGGAATCGACTGCAGCTCGGGGGGTGGCGGCGCGGGCGGTCCCGGGGGTGGGCCACCGGGCGGCGGCGCAGGCAGAGGCTCTCGGTATGGGTAACGCGGATCGCCGGGAGTACCTGTAATGGCTTCGGGCAGAGTGAGATTGGGCTCACCGCCTTGACCCGTGCGCGGGTATGGCACCGGCAGCGCCGGCGTCGCACGCTGGCCGATCTGCGGATCAGAGCGCTGCGACGGCAGCAGCGTCGCTGGATCCAAGCCGAGATCGGAGAATGCGGCGTCGATGAACGGCTGAATAAATTGGCCGGGGATAAGGTTGGCTATGTAGCCCTTGAAGAAGGGACCTGACGAAATGGTCTCACCGAGCTGCATCACGACCGAATTAAGCCTTTTGATCGCATCCTGGATCTTCTCCTTGTGGTTATCGAGGATCGCCAGGACGCCGTTGAGCTTATCGAGCGCAGGTTTGAGCGTGTCGCGGTTCTCCGCGATAAGCCCCTTGATCTGCCCGAACATCGCCGAAAGAT
>JAVROZ010000448.1:0-8155 GCA_032162485.1 Mycobacterium sp. | reverse complement strand
GATCGTCGCCTCGGTGGCTTCGGTATCGGCGGGACCCGGTACCCGGGCCAACATCGATGAGTTCACCAAGACCACGTCGCGCGGCGTGCAAACCATCGGTGGGGCCGCGCGAGGCAAGGCGATCATCATCCTGAACCCCGCCGATCCGCCGATGATCATGCGCGACACCATCTTCTGTGCCATTCCCGAGGATGCCGACCGCGACGCGATCGCCAAATCCATCCACGAGGTGGTGGCCGAGGTGCAGACCTACGTGCCCGGATACCGGTTGCTCAACGAGCCGCAGTTCGACGAGCCGTCGATGAACTCCGGCGGTCAGGCCGTGGTCACCACGTTCGTCGAGGTCGAGGGCGCCGGTGATTACCTGCCGCCGTACGCGGGCAATTTGGACATCATGACCGCGGCCGCGACCAAGGTGGGCGAGGAGATCGCCAAAGAGACGCTGGCTGTGACGGGAGGCGCGCGATGAGCGCGGGCGTACTGAGTAACAGCATCTTCGAAGGTGCGTGGGACGTCCGGATCACCGATACATCACTGCGCGACGGGTCCCATCACAAACGACACCAGTTCACCAAGGACGAGGTGCAGGCGATTGTGACGGCGATCGACGCTGCGGGCGTGCCGGTGATCGAGGTGACGCACGGCGACGGCCTTGGCGGCTCGTCGTTCAATTACGGGTTCTCCAAGACACCCGAGCAGGAACTGATCAAGCTCGCCGCCGAGACCGCCAAAGACGCCAAGATCGCCTTCTTGATGCTGCCGGGTGTGGGCACCAAGGAGGACATCAAGGCGGCGCAGGACAACGGTGGGTCAATCTGCCGGATCGCCACCCACTGCACCGAGGCCGACGTCTCCATTCAGCATTTCGGGTTGGCCCGCGAACTGGGACTGGAAACCGTCGGGTTCCTGATGATGGCCCACACCATCCCGCCGGAGAAGCTGGCCGCTCAGGCCCGCATCATGGCCGACGCAGGCTGCCAGTGTGTCTACGTTGTCGACTCCGCCGGTGCGCTGGTGCTCGATGCCGTCGCCGACCGGGTGTCGGCGCTGGTAGCAGAACTCGGTGAGGACGCCCAAGTGGGTTTTCATGGACATGAGAACCTCGGACTCGGGGTCGCCAATTCCGTAGAAGCGGTTCGCGCTGGCGCCTTGCAGATCGACGGCAGCGTGCGGCGATTCGGCGCCGGGGCGGGTAACGCTCCGGTCGAGGCGCTGATCGGGGTGTTCGACAAGATCGGCGTCAAGACCGGCATCGACTTCTTCGATATCGCCGACGCCGCCGAGGACGTGGTCCGCCCGGCCATGCCCGCTGAATGCCTGCTGGACCGCAACGCGTTGATCATGGGGTACTCGGGTGTCTACTCGAGCTTCCTCAAGCACGCCATCCGTCAGGGTGAGCGCTACGGCGTCCCGCCTCACGAGCTGCTGCACCGGGCCGGGCAGCGCAAGCTGATCGGCGGTCAGGAAGACCAGCTGATAGACATCGCCCTGGAAATCAAGCGCGAGCAAGAGAGCGGTGCCGCGGTAAGACGCTGACGGCGCTGACGCCAAAACCGCAGGTCCCAGCTGCGCCGCTCGCGGGTAACCTCGAATACATGACCAGCATCCCGACTTTGTCCGGCTGTGTCGCCGGCGCAGTATCCAGTGTCGTCGCCGCGGCGATGATTGCCATGCCGGTGGCTAGTGCCGATCCACAGCCGTGCAACACCACGTTCGGTCAGACGGCGTCCGAGCAGGCCATGGGCTACCTGGACCAACACCCCGACGTGAAGGCGCAAATTACGGCCAGATCTCAGGGGTCGGGGTCAGGCACCAACTTGGTGGACTTCCTGAACCGACATCCGGATGTGCGGCAAGCACTGGTCACGCTGGCCAATCAGTGCACTTCTTGAGGTGATCAGGCTTCGTCAATGAGCGCCGCACGCGACACGCATAAATGTTCGCGGTTGACTCAAAATAGGAACACGTTCTAGCGTCGAGGTCGTGTCCGACACCCCGTTCTCTAGCCCCCTTACTTCAGCCATCGCGGAGGCCGAGAAATTGGTCGCCGCCGCGCCCTTCATCGAGACTGAAGCCGACCTCCTCGAAGGACTGCAGTATCTGGCCGGCTGTGTCGCCGGGTGTATGCATCTGGCCTTCGACTACGAGCGTGACCACCCGTTTCTGCAGTCGGGCACCGGGCCGTTCACCAAGATGGGCCTGGACAACCCCGACACCCTCTACTTCGGTACCCGCGTGCACCCCGACCGGGACTACGTGGTCACGGGCAGGCGTGGGACCACCACCGACCTGAGCTTCCAGCTGCTGGGTGGTGAGTACACCGACGAGAACGTGCCCGCCAGCCAGGCCGCATTCGATGATCGCGAACTCGAGATCGCGCCCGACGGCAGCTTCGAGTACCGGCTATGTCCGAGCAGTCCCGGGCAACTGCTCATGCGCGAGGTGTACGGCGACTGGTCGGCGCAGCGCGGCACGCTGGCCATCGCGCGACTGGACACCGCGGGTACCGCACCGCCGCCGCTGACTCGTGCGGTGATCGAGAAGCGTTACGCCACAGCGGGAAAGCAACTGGTGAACCGGGTCAAGACGTGGCTGGCGTTCCCGCAGTGGTTTTATCTCGACATCCCGGTCAACACCATGGTGCCGCCCCGATTGACGCCGGGTGGTCTGGCTACCCAGTACTCGTCGGTCGGTCACTTCGACTTGCGGCCGGATCAGGCGCTGGTGATTACCCTGCCGGTCAGCGACGCCCCCTACGTCGGCTTCCAACTGGGCAGCCTGTGGTACATCTCGCTGGACTACATCAACCACCAGACTTCGCTGAACAACACTCAGGCGCAAGCGGATCCGGACGGCAAGGTCCGGATCGTAGTCAGCGATCAGAATCCCGGCGTGACCAATTGGGTTGAGACGCTAGCTCATCGGCGTGGCTTCCTGCAGTTCCGCTGGCAGCGGGTATCACGACAGCTCACCGAGGCGGACGGGCCCACCGTCGAGTTGGTCGACGTCGACGCCGTACCGGCCACGCTGCCCTATTTCGATCACAATAAGATCTCCGAGGGCGACTGGCGAGCACGAATTGCATTGCGCCAGCAACAAATTGCGGCGAGGATGCTGGGATGACCAATATGCTGGACGGCAAGGTAGTGGTGATCAGCGGTGTGGGTCCGGGTCTCGGCACCACGCTGGCGCGCCGATGTGCGAACGAGGGTGCCGACCTGGTGCTGGCGGCCCGCAGTGTCGACCGCCTCGATGACGTTGCCAAGCAGGTCATCGATCTTGGCCGCAAGGCGGTGGCGGTGCGCACCGACATCACCGACGACGATCAGGTGAGCAACCTCGTCGACGCCACATTGGAGGCCTACGGCAAGGCGGACGTGCTGATCAACAACGCGTTCCGGGTACCGTCAATGAAGCCCTTGGCCGGCACCAGTTTTCAACACATCCGGGACGCTATCGAGCTGAGTGCGCTGGGCGCACTGCGGCTGATCCAGAGCTTCACGCCGGCCCTGGCCGAGTCGAAGGGCTCCGTCGTCAATGTCAACTCGATGGTGATCCGGCACTCCCAGGCCAAGTATGGGGCCTACAAGATGGCCAAGTCGGCGTTGCTGTCGATGTCACAGTCGCTGGCCACCGAGCTCGGCGAGCAGGGCATTCGGGTCAATTCCGTTGCACCCGGCTATATCTGGGGCGACACCTTGCAGGGCTACTTCAACCACCAGGCCGGCAAGTACGGCACCACCGCCGATCAGATTTACCAGGCCACCGCGGCGAACTCCGACCTCAAGCGGCTGCCGACTGAGGACGAGGTGGCGTCGGCGATCCTCTTCATGGCCAGCTACCTGTCCAGCGGCATCACCGGGCAAACCCTGGACGTCAACTGCGGGGAGTACCACAGCTAATGGCGACTCGTACTGATGTGGGCACAGTCGATGACCTGCACGCCTCGGCGGCCAAACTGACCGGGCTGGACGATTTCGGCTCCGACGACGACAACTACCGGGAAGCACTGGGCGTGCTGCTTGACTCGTATAAGCGCGAGGCGGGCCTAACGGTGTTGGGTAGCAAGATGAATCGGTTTTTCCTGCGCGGCGCGCTGGTGGCCAGGTTGTTGTCCGAATCCGCGTGGAAGCAATACCCGGCGTACGCCGACGTGCCCGTGCAGCGCCCGATCTTCGTGACCGGTCTGCCGCGCACTGGTACCACCGCCTTACACCGACTCCTCGGCGCCGACCCAGCCCATCAGGGCCTGCATTTGTGGCTGGCCGAGTTCCCGCAGCCGCGTCCGCCCCGCGATACCTGGGAATCAAATCCGTGGTATCGCCAGCTGGACGAGCAGTTCACCCTGCACCACGAGGAAAACCCGGAGTACACCGGTCTGCACTTCATGGCCGCATACGAGCTGGAGGAGTGCTGGCAACTGCTACGACAGTCTTTGCATTCCGTTTCCTACGAGACGCTTGCCCACCTGCCGAGCTATTCGCGGTGGTTGTCGCAACAGGACTGGACGCCGTCCTACCAGCGCCACCGCCGCAACCTGCAACTCATTGGATTGAACGATGGCGACAAGCGATGGGTGCTGAAGAACCCCAGTCACCTGTTCGCGCTGGACGCCTTGATGGCCACCTATCCCGACGCGCTGGTGATACAGACCCATCGGTCGGTAGAGACGATCATGGCGTCGATGTGCTCGTTGGCGCAGCACACCGCCGAGGAATGGTCGACGAACTTCACCGGTGCCCAGATCGGTGCCGATGCGGTCGAGACGTGGTCACGCGGCCTGGAGCGGTTCAATACCGCACGCGCTCATTATGATTCGGCCCAGTTCTGCGATGTCGACTACCACGAGCTGATCGCCGACCCGTTGGGGACGGTGGCCGAGGTGTACCGCCATTTCGGTCTGCCGCTGACCGACGAGGCCCGACAGGCTATGGAGGCCAGCCACGCAGAGAGCCAGACCGGTCCCCGGGCTCCGAAGCACAAGTACTCGTTGGCCGACTATGGGCTGACT
The DNA here is from genome assembly GCA_032162485.1 of Mycobacterium sp. Taxonomy (GTDB): domain Bacteria; phylum Actinomycetota; class Actinomycetes; order Mycobacteriales; family Mycobacteriaceae; genus Mycobacterium. Next base: position 3,144 of record JAVROZ010000448.1, on the reverse strand, counting down.
GCCGAAGCGGTGAAGGAGCGGTTCGCCGGGCTGTGATTCAGGCCGGCAGCCTCGCTAGCTGGAGCCGCCGACCTTCGCCTTCGACATGTGCTGGGGGCAGTAGTCCTCGATGCTCGCACCGACGAAGTAGCCTGCCTGGTAGGCGGGCATACCGGTCTTGCTGACCATCTCAGTGGCCACATCGGTAGCCGACTTGCCGCCTTCGAGCATGTCGCAGACCGCATGAGCGGCCTGGATGACGTAGTCGTCGGGTAAGTGTTCGGTGATTCCCTCAGCCCTGAGTGCGGTCAGGAACTTGGTGTCGTTGGCATCGGCATGAGCGGTCGAGACCGCTCCCAGCGGGGCAAGCAACCCGATCGCCACGGCTGCTACCAGACGGTTGGCCACCTCGAATCACCTCCTGCGTGTGTCATTCGCTGACTTCTCCCGCATGGCCCCGAATTTGCTTGCAGTACAACGGCTCGGCAAGGCGCTGTCTCGGTGGACAGTAAATCGATCGCCAAGAAGGAAAATATCCTGCTAACACCGATCTCACACTGCCCGCAGGTGTAATTCACATACTGTGCACCGGTTGGTTGACTGCTGGTTAAACGCAGCCGTCTTGGGCAGGCCGGACGGGATCAGCCGGACTCCGTGTCTTCCAGATAGCCCTCGGCTACCGCGTGTTCGATGCTGTCACTCAACCTCGGGCATGACCGGGTACGTGCGGTCTCGCCACCTGATTCACGCACTTCGGCGAAGTGTGCACAGCGCTGTGAGGCATCGGAATTCCATTGCACCGCCGTGTGTCCCGGCCCCAATCTCTTCACTGTGACCGTGACGTGGCAGAAGCGGCAGTCCACCGGCCGAAGGCCGGCATTGAGGTACCGCTCGCGGTCGGCGCGGCTGGCTTCGGCCACCGCGGCGGCCCGTTGCGGGTCATTGGTGAAATCTCGCGATTTAGACCAGGAACCAGAGCCGCCGTTACTCGAGGACGGCTCGTCGTGATCGTGGTGATCACCGTGCAGTGCCAACATTGACCGGGCGAGCCGGTCGACATCGGGAACGGCCGGCTGCTCTTGCGGCATGTCCGTCAGCGCTGCTCGACGGGCACTTCGTCGGAAACATCTTCGGCAGCAACGGTTTCCGCGTCCCGCGCCTTCAGGTTGTCGGCCACCTCGGCGTTCCAGAACTCGTTGGCGCGGGTGGTGTCCACCTCGATCTCGAAGCGCTCCACCATTTCGGGCGTGACATCGGCGGCGTCGACATAGAACTGCTGATACCAGCGCCGCAGCTGGTAGACGGCGCCGTCCTCCTCGACGAGCAGCGGGTTGTCGATCCGCGTCTTGTGCTTCCAGATTTCGACGTCTTGCAGGAAGCCCTTGCTGACCCCGTCGGTGAACACCCGGGACAGCTTCTCCGTCATCTTCTCGTCCATGCCCTTGGGCTTTTCGACGATGACACCCCACTGCAGCACGAAGGAGTTCTGTGAGACGGGGTAGTGGCAGTTGATCAGGATCGATTCGGCCTTGTAGCCGCCATAGCTGTTGTGCAGCCAGTTGATCATGAACGACGGGCCGAAATACGACGCTTCGGAATCCAGATGCGCTTCGCCGTACGACGTACCCAGATCGTTGACGTCGGGCCGGCCGACGTTGTGCAGGTACTGCGAGGCGATATGGCCTTCGAAGACGTTCTTGAAGAACGTGGGCAGGCCGAAGTGGATGTAGAAGAAGTGCGCCATGTCGGTGACGTTGTCGATGATGTCGCGGCAGTTGGATCCCTCGATGAGGATGCTGTTCCACCGCCACTCGGTCCACTCGTCGCTGCCGGCTTCGGCAAGCTCAGGGATGCGGACCGCGGGGTCCGGCGGATTGTTCTCGTGGTCGTGCCAGACGAACAACAGGCCACTGCGTACGTCGGTGGTCCACGCCCGGGTGCGCGCCGTCTTGGGAGTGCGCTTGGCGTACGGCACCAGCTTGCAACGGCCATCACCGCCCCAACGCCAGTCGTGGAACGGGCAGGCGATCTCGTCGCCCTTGATGGTGCCCTCGGACAGGTCACCGCCCATGTGCCGGCAGTAGCCGTCAAGCACCTTCAGGTCCCCGTGCGAGTCGGCGAACACCACCAACTTGGTGCCGAACGCGGTGACGGAGTGCGGTTTGCCGTCGCGAAAGTCTTGTGCAACGCCCAGGCAATGCCAGCCCCGGGCATACCTGGTCGGTAAGGCGCCGGCGTCGATCTCCCGGACACCGACGCTTGTTGTGTCGGTATTCACCCAGTCACCTCCAGATTGCGGGCTGCTAACTAGAACACGTTACAGTTTTGTGGCGGGGGTGCGCAACGACGGCGAGCCTGGCCACCACATATGCGCATTGCGGTATACGTAATTGATGCCGCTGTACTCATTCGAGGGCCGTTCGCCAAAGGTCGACCCCACCGCGTTTATAGCGCCGACCGCCACATTGATCGGTGACGTCACCGTCCAAGCGGGCGCATCGGTCTGGTACAACGCGGTGTTGCGCGGCGACTACGCGCCGGTCGTGGTGCGTGAAGGGGCAAACGTGCAGGACGGATCGGTGTTGCACGCACCGCCGGGCATCCCCGTCGACCTCGGTCCGGGCGCGACGGTGGCACACCTGTGCGTCATCCACGGGGCCCACATCGGGCAGGAGGCGTTGATCGCGAACCACGCGACGGTGCTGGACGGTGCCGTGATCGGCGCGAGGTGCCTGGTCGCGGCCGGCTCGCTGGTGCTCGGCGGCACCCAGATTCCGGCCGGAATGTTGGTGACCGGAGCACCGGCCAAGGTGAAGGGCCCGATCGAGGGAACGGGCGCCGAAATGTGGGTCAATGTGAATCCGCAGGCCTACCGCGACCTGGCGCAACGGCATCTGGCCGGCGTGGAGCCGATCGAGAGCGACGACGCCGACGGCTAGACCTTCTTGGTACTCGCGGCCGCGCGATCCATCTCCCAGTACGCCCGCAGTGCCACCATTTGCCCGTCGTCGTTGGCCTTGTAGGTGAACACGCCTTCCGCGGTGACCTGGTAGTCGCCCGAAGTGATCAGGATGTGCCCGACGTTGGCTTCCTCGTTGCCGCATTGGTAGGTGTCGCGGAAGAAGAACTCGATCTTGGTGGTCGGTGCGATGGCCAGGTCCCAGA
>JAVROZ010000447.1:0-9557 GCA_032162485.1 Mycobacterium sp. | reverse complement strand
CCGGGCCAGGAAGGGCGCGAACATCTCACCCGCGGCGATGCTGTTGGCCAGCGGGCGCACCAACAGCCACACCACGGCGCGGGGATCCGCTTCCTTGCCCTGCTCGCGCATGCTCGCCAGCATCTCTTGGCGATCGGCACCCAGTGACGCTTGGCGGTAGGAGATCAGCGCGCGGATCAGGCCGTCGCGAGATCCGAAGTGATAGCGGATGACCGAGGTGTTGGACTGTCCGGCCGCCTGCTGGATCTCACTTAGCGTCACCGCTTCGATGCCGCGGGTGGCGAACAGCCGCTCGGCGACCTCCATGAGCATTACCCGGGTGGACTCACCGGAGGCGTTGCGACGCCGAGCGCTCGCGCCCATGTCCGTGCTCAGTTCGGTCATCGATGTCTCCTTCCGGCCATCCGTCAGTTCTACCGCTGGCCAGACCACTTCTGTCATAATAATAGATGAGCATTAGAAATGCTGGACTTCGTCTGTCCGGGCTGGCAACATCATCAGTAGCGACTCGGACCGTGGAGGACGAATGGGCATGATATGGACGAACTCGGGCGATTCGCACTTTCTGGAGCCCGACGACCTTTGGCAGTCCCGATTGCCGAAAGCCCTCGCCGACCTGACGCCGATGTCGGAGAAGGATCCGGATGGCGAGTACGAGACCGTGCGGGTCGACGGTCAGATCTTCCGGCGCAAGTTGCCGTCGTCGGCGGTGGTGGCCTTTGCCGAGTTGAGTTCGAAGCCGCAGGGCATTCGCGATGCGAAGGCACGGCTCGGGGATCTCGACAACGAGGGCGTATGGGGCGAAGTCATTTTTCCGTCACTGGGGATGTGGGCGTCGACATTCCGCACACCGGAGCTGCTTAAGGCGTGCATGCGGGCGAGCAACGAGTGGGCTATCGAAGAAATCTGCGCGGTCTCGCCTCGCTACGTCGTGACCGCGCAGGTGTCGACGCTGGTGGTAGAAGACGCTGTCGAAGAGCTGCAATGGGCGGCAGACAAGGGCTTTAAAGCGGTGTTCCTGCCGACCACACCTCACCCGAGTGCGCCTGACTGGCATCGCAACGACTGGGAGCCCTTCTGGGCGGCCGCCGAGGAGGCCGGCATCGTGTTGGCGTTCCACATCGGCACCGATCCGGTAGAGGTGACGGCCAGCAACAGCGCAACCGGTGGCGCAGGTCAGGTGTACCGCGGCCCGGGCGGCGCCATCATGAACTACGCCGAGACCACATTCTCGGGTCAGCGTGCGGCGATGAAGATGGTTGCTTCCGGCGCGCTGGACCGTCACCCCAACCTTCGCGTGCTGATCTCCGAGGGCGGTGCGACGTGGGTGCCGTTCCTGGGCGACCGGCTGCTGGAGGGCTACCGTCAGCACAACCTCGCGGTGCGGCCGAAGCTCACGCGCAGCCCCAAGGAGATCCTGTTCAGCCAGGTGTACGCGTCATTCCAGCACGATGAGACTGCGGTCGCAGCCTACGAGCACATGGGCTACAAGAACGTGATGTTCGGCAGTGACTATCCGCATATGGAGGGCACGTTCGGCCATACTCAGGACACCCTGAAGGGGCTCTTCGACGGCGTGAGCGACGAGACGCGGTTGCGCATCACCCAGGGCACGTTCTATGAACTGTTCCCCGACGTGCCACCGATTCCGGCCGAGAAGTTCTGAGCGCGTGTCGAATTCGTCTGGCTTGCGCGACGTTGCGATTGTCGGCGTCGGCGCCACGCCCTACTACAAGCGCGGCGGGTCGCTACCACAGTCGATCACTGAGTTGGCTGGTGAAGCAATTCTGGCGGCGTGTGAGGACGCCGGCGTTCCCGTTACGGACATCGACGGGTTCGCCTTCTACTCGGGAGCCAGCGCGGGTTACACCGAAAAGATGGACACCGCCGATTTCGTTGAAACACTAGGGATTCCGGAGATCCGGTTCACTGCCGCATTGACATCCGGCGGGGGTGGCTCGGCGGGTGCGATCGGGCTGGCGCGGGCGGCCATCGTGGCCGGCGACGCCTCCGTGGTTGTGACGGTGATGGCCCTACAGCAGTCCAAGCAGCGTCTGGGTTCGGTGTTCTCGGCGATGGATCCCGATCCGATAAATTCTTTCCTGCAGCCGTCCGGTCTGGCGGGGCCGGGTCAGTTGATGTCGGTGTTGGCGCGTCGGCACATGCACCTGTACGGCACCCGCCGCGAAGCATTCGCTGAGATTGCGCTGTCGACGCGACGCAACGCCTTGAACCGCCCTAAGGCCATGCATCGCCAGCCGCTCACGTTGGACGACTACTTCAACGCCCGGATGATCGCAGAACCCTTGTGCCTGTACGACTTCTGCCAGGAGACCGACGGCGCCGTCGCGGTGCTCACTACCAGCATGGATCGAGCCAAGGATCTGAAACAGCCACCCGTACCGGTGGTAGCCGCAGCACACGGTGGTGTCCGCGACTGGGGCAGGGCGTTCGCCTGGATGGGTATGCCGGATGAATACTTCGCCTCCTCCGGCAATGCGCCCATCGCCAAACGGCTCTACGAGCAGGCGGGTGTTGGCCCAAACGACATCGACGTGGCGCTGCTGTACGACCACTTCTCGCCGATGGTGTTGATGCAACTCGAGGACTACGGGTTCTGCGACAAGGGAGACGGTGGCGCGTTCGTCGAAAGCGGCGCCATCCGGTTCGACGGTGGCCGCATCCCAGTCAACACCCACGGTGGGCAGCTGTCGGAGGCCTACATCATCGGAATGACTCACATCGTCGAGGGCGTCGAGCAGATGCGCGGCACGGCGATCAATCAAGTGGAGGATGCTGAATTGGCCTTGGTCACAGGTGGTCCCGCGAGCCTGCCGGTCAGCGGCCTCATCCTGGGGCGAGCAGCGTGAGTACGGCGGCCACTGTCCTGGCCACTGCGATCCCGGGCGAACATGTCCGGATAGCGGTTAACAAAGACACCGAACCCTTCTGGCAGGCCGCGAAGAAACGTCGCCTTGTCGCGCCCCAGTGCGCGGACTGTCAGACGTTCCGCCTGCCCCCGACACCGTTCTGTCCGAACTGCCGGTCAAAGGCGGTGCATTGGATTGAACTCAGTGGTGCTGCAACGGTATACAGCTTTGCGGTGGTGCACGGCTTCCCCGGTATGCCCGACCTGCTTCTGGTGCCCGCGGTGCTGGACCTGCCCGACGCCCCGGGTGCCCGCCTGGTCTCCAACATCATCGATGTCGCGCCCGCCGACGTCACGATCGGAATGCCGCTGCGCGTCGACTTCTCACCGATCAGCGACGGTTGGTTGCTTCCGGTTTTCCGCGCATCTCGCGAAGGCAAGGAGTAACGGCCATGTCCGACGACAGTGCCCTTCACGAGAAGCCGCTGGAGTTCCTGACCAGCATCGCCAACACCGGTGGTTCGTGTGACGGTCAGTCAATTCTGCCCGAGGACGGCCACTTTCGCTGCACGTGCTCCTGCGACAACTGGGACATCGAGGTCGACGATCCGCAGGAAGGTCTGCGGCAAGCAAGGATTCACACCGGAAGTACGCAGAACTAGATACAGGGAGCTGAAAACGTGGGAAATCTAAATGACAAAGTCGCCTTCATCACTGGCGTTGCGCGTGGCCAGGGCCGCGCTCACGCCGTCCGACTGGCGGCGGACGGCGCAGACATCGTGGCGCTGGACATCTGCCGCAATATCGACTCGATCGACTATCCCAATGCCAGTCCGGAGGATCTCGACGAGACCGTCAAGCTCGTCGAGAAGGAGGGCAGGCGCATCGTCGCCAGGCAGGCCGACGTGCGTGACGCCGATGCCGTCGAACAGGTCGTCGCCGAAGGCCTCGCCGAGTTCGGACGCCTCGACATCGTGATCGCGAACGCGGGTGTCATCCGGCTCGGTCCGGGTGGGGACCGACGGAAGACGTTCCGCGACATCATTGACGTCAACCTGATCGGCGTGTGGAACACCGTGGAAGCGGCTCTCCCGGCCCTCATCGACGGTGGTCGCGGCGGTTCGATCGTGTTGACCAGTTCGAGCGCTGGCCTGAAGGCCCCGAATACCGATCGCGCAGGCGGGCAAGCGTATGGCGCCTCCAAGCGCGGCCTGGTGGCTCTGATGCAGTCGTGGGCGAACAACTTGGCGGAGTATTCGATCCGCGTCAACACGATTCACCCGACCGGCGTGGCCACCGGAATGGTGATGAACGATGCGATGGCGGCAATGGTCGAGGCCAATGATCCGTCGCTGGCCGCCATGCAAAACGCGCTGCCGATCCCGGTCCTTATGCCGGAGGACATCGCAAACGCGGTGGCGTTCTTAGTGTCCGACGAGGCAAGGTTCATCACCGGGATCACGTGGCCACTCGACGCCGGCTTCGCCGTCCGCTAACCGAGTTCTGCCCAGTCTTGAAGAGTGCCCAATAAAACAAACTGGCGATCGAAATGCGTTGGCGGCCAGCATCGTTTAGCCGCGGCCCTCGACGCGTGTACGAAGGCCCTGGGCCGCGTCTTCCGCGGCGTACACGCCGGACATTCTGAGCACCATCGCATCGGCATGACAGTGCTGTCAGATTTGGTCGAGGTATCGCTGCACCAGTTCGACCGACGTCTGCGGATAACTCATAGCCGTTGCGGTATCCAACCCGTCGCGCACGAGTAACCGGGCTAGCCGGTTGTTGATCAGCGACAGCACGAAGGCCGCCACCAGTTCGTAGTAGACGATGTCCTCGTTCAGCGTCCCGCCGAATTGTAGGTAGCGCCGAACGAACTCGTCGTCGTCCGGGACGCCAGGTAGCCGGGTGAAGCCGAGCGCTTCGCAGAGAAAGCGCTCGAACATCAGCCACCAACCCAGGTCGATATCGGGGGGTCCGGTGACTGCGGTCTCCCAGTCGAACAGCGCGACCACCGACAGGTCGTCGCCGAAACACATGTTGCCGACCCGCGCGTCCCCCCAGACGACCGTCTCGGCGTCGGTGTCGGGCGCGGCGGCGAGGATCACTCGGAGCGCCTGTGCGAGCGTGTCCGCACCGACCACCAGATCCGCACGGCACCAGTCGTACCAGTCGTCGAGTTTGTCGAGATAGCGCTGCAACGCCGTGCGCGTCGTGTCGCCCTCGCCGCGTAGGAAGCGGAAAGTGTCTGCATCGTCGACACGGTGCACGTCGACCAGTGCGCGTAATCCGTTGTCGCACAGCACTCCCCGTTCGGCAGCAGACAGATCAACGGTCCAGCCGCGTTTGTGCCAGCTCGGCACGTCCGATGGAGTGCGCCCCTGCGCCCGTCGCATCAAATAGAACGGCGAGCCCAGAATCGTCGCGTCACGCTCGATGCCGACGATACCGGGAACCGGAATACCATGTGCGCCAAGCCGTTGCATCACTTCGGCTTGGCGTGGGGCGTCAGGCGCAGTGAATAACTGATGATCGTCTGCCTGGGTTCGCAGCACTAGGTCCTCAGCGTGTTGGCCGCCGGCGGCGTCGATCCAAGTGACAGTGAAGAACGCGGTTTTGCCCGAATAACCGGCTGGCGGCGCGCTGAACTCGGAGACGTCGAAGGCCGTCACACCCGCCGGCGCCAGCCGAGAAGGCAACCAGGTGCGCAGCACCTCGTCCACCCGGTCGCCGACGTCGCCACGTGCGGATGTGTAGGGCATCAGCATCCTTTCAAAATCTGAACACTACTGTCAGAATAGCGGCATGGACGGTAGTCGGCCCAGTCGCATGGCGTTCGGGGCTTACGTCCTGCCCGGACGCGTGACCGACCCGGGCGTCGTGGTCGGCCAGGCGCGGGCGGCCCAGCAGTACGGCTTGCGCACGGTATGGCTCAGCGAGCGCTGGGGCACCAAGGACCTCGGAGTCATCGCCGGCGCGATCAGCCAGGTCACCTCGAGCGTCCGAATCGCCTCGGGCATTACGCATTTGCAATCGCGTCATCCCGCGCTGCTGGCGTCGCTGGCCATGACAGCTCAAGCGCTCTCGGGTGGTCGATTCATACTCGGCGTGGGCCGCTCGGTCGACACCATGTGGGCGGCCGTCGGCCTACCGCGCTCGACCAACGCCTCGATCGTCGACCACGTCGACATCTTCCGGCGCCTGTGCCGCGGGGAGAAGGTGCGCTACAACGGACCAGCGGGCACCTACCCGTCGTTGCGGCTCAACGACATTCCTGATCAACCGGTTCCGCCGCTGATCTTCGCCGCGATCGGCCCGAAGGGCCTGGAGCTGGCTGGCCGTCACTTCGACGGTGTTCTGCTACATCCGTTGCTCAGGCCTGCTGCGGTGCGACGGTCAGTGGAGCGCGTGCGCGACGCCGAACGTGCGGCCGGACGGCCGACCGGCAGCGTGCGCGTTTATGCCACTGTCGTGGTGGCATGCGAGCTTCCCGCGGCAGAGGAGTTAGCCATCGTCGGGGCGCGGGCGGTGACCTACTACCAAATTCCCGGCTTCGGAGAACGGTTGGCGGCGGTCAACGGCTGGGATCCGGAACCGTTGACGCGGTTGCGATCCCATCCGCTACTCGCCGAAATCAAAGGCTCGGCGGACTCCGTGCTCACCCGTGAGGAACTCGTCGAGGTGGCGTCGGTGCTGCCCGCGGCGTGGACCGGCGAGGCGGCGGCGATCGGATCGGCGGCTACCTGCCACGAGGTGTTCGAGCGCTACCACGAGGCGGGTGTCGACGAACTGGTGCTGCACGGCAGCACCCCCGACAACCTCGACACCCTGTTCGATAACGCGATCCGGAATCATCTAACTAGTTAAACATTGATCTGATTTCATCTAGACTACTGCCATGGTGCTGATCTAGGCGACTTCGCCCCGCAAACGTGGCAAGCAGGGAGGAAGGAGCGGCGACGATGCCGAATCGAGACCGACATCGGGCAGGTTCGGGAGAAAAATTCCGAAGTTGGATCGGTGGGGGCGAAACCGACACGGTCAACAACGTAATTAGCCGTGCGGCCGAGCGCTGGCCGGACCGGGTCTATCTGGACTTCTCCGGGGAGACCTGGACATACGAGCAGGTGTATCAACGGGCTCTCGCCTATTCTGCCGGACTGGCTGACGCCGGCGTGGAAGCTGGGGACACCGTGGCGACGGTGCTGGACAATCACATCGACGCCGTCACGTTGTGGTTCGCGATCAACTTCCTGGGCGCTGTCTCGGTGCCGGTCAACACGGCGAACCGGGGCGAGTTCCTGCGCCACCAAATCGACGACTCGACAGCCAAAGTCGTCGTCGCCGAATCAGGGTACGCCGAACGCGTTCTCGAAGTCGCTGACGGGATCTCTGGGCTTGAAAGCGTGTTTTACCGCGGCGACTCGCCGGATGGCGGGGAGACCGATATCCGGGTCGCGTCCCTTAGCGAGATTCGGCACGACGATTCAGAGGCCGAGCCCTGCGATGTGCGTCCGGATGAACTCGCGGTGTTGATCTATACCTCGGGGACGACGGGCCCGGCCAAGGGCTGCATGTCCAGCCATAACTATTACTGCAACGTGGCTCGGCGCAGCAACGTGATGTTCCAGCGCACGGAGGACACGGTCATTTGGTCGCCGATGCCACTGTTTCACTTGATGGCCACCGCAGTTGTGGTGTTGGCGGCCGCCCAAGTCGGCGCTCGTGCGGCGTTGCTGAAGCGTTTCTCGGTGTCGAACTTCTGGTCGGAGATCGAACGCAGCGGGGCCACCGAGGCGGCGCTGATCGGGTCGATGGTGCCGCTGATCGCTAAGATGCCCGACTCCCCGGAGATGGAGCGTTGCCGTGGGCAGTTGCGCGTGTTCGGTGGGATGCCGATGACCGACGAGCTGGCAAAGGTCTACCGCGAGCGCTTCGGTGCCGAATTCATTCCCGGCCAGGTCTACGCGCAGTCCGAGGCCACCTACATCACCTGCCCCCGCCCGGGCGAGCAGGCACCCTGGGGAAGTGCCGGCCGGCGCAACGATGACTTCGAGGTCGTCATCGTCGACGATGACGACAACGAGGTCTCCGGCGGAGAGGTAGGCGAGATCATCTGCCGTCCGCTGCGGCCGTACATCATGTTCGACGGATATTGGGGGCGGCCCGATGCGACGCTCGGGGTCATGCGCAACCTCTGGCTGCATACCGGAGACCTCGGCAAATTCGATGACGAGGGCTGGCTGCACTTCTCGGACCGCAAGGAAGACTATCTGCGCCGCCGAGGCGAGAACATTTCGAGCCAGGCTGTCGAAGAGGCGCTCCAGAATCACCCCGCGGTCGCTGAGGCCGCGGTTTGTGCCGTGCCGTCCGAACTCAGCGAAGACGACGTCAAAGTGACGATTGTCCTGGCTGACGATGCCGAGCACACCTCCGCCGAGGACCTCTACAAGTGGTCGTGCGACAAGTTGCCATACTTCGCGGTGCCGCGCTACATCGAGTTTCGTGACGAACTGCCGACGACACCGACCGGGAAGGTCCTCAAGCGTGAGCTTCGCGACGACGGTGTCACCGATTCGACGTGGGACCAGGAGAAGTCCGACCTGCCGGCACCGAGCCGATGATGCTGCAGCTATCCGCGCTCGACACCTTCATGCTGCACATGCAGCAGCCGCACACACCCCTGAATGGAGGTGTGGTACTGGTCTACGACCGCTCCGGTGCGGCTGACGGCAAGTTTGGTTACCGAGACGTGCTGGAACACTTCCGCCAGCGTCTGCCCTCAGTGGATGCGCTGCGATTTAAGCTGGTCGGTGTACCGGGCAGTCTGGATCGCCCTTACTGGGTCGAAGAGGCCGACATCGACTTGGAATATCACATCCGCAACGTCACGCTGCCGCCTCCCGGCGACTGGCGCCAGTTCTGCCGCCAGGTTTCGTTGGCCATCGAACGGCCCCTCGACATGAGCCGGCCGCCATGGGAAATCGAGGTGGTGGAGGGGCTCGGGGCGATAGACCGGTTCGCGGACAACTCGTTCGCGCTGATCCTCACGGTGCATCACGCCGCGCTGGACGGCAAGGCCTATCTGGCGATCATGCAGACGCTGCACAGCCTCCAACCCGATGCGCCCACGCCGGTTCACCAGGGCGATGAGCGGGTGGCGCCCGCACCGTCGGCCTCAGACATGGTGATCCGCGCCGCGCTGCACGCTGCCCGCATCCCGGTGGCCGCCCTCCAGGCGCTCGCCAGCCTCGGCCCGCCAATCGGGCGCGCGGCAGTGCCGCAGCTTGTGCGTCGGCTCACGCCAAAGCGCAACGGTCAGAAGGATGCGACCCCGTCCACACGCTTCAACGGACCAGTCAGTCCGCACCGGGTTTACGGCGCCTGCTTTTTCCACCTCGCTGACACCGAGCCGATCCGCGCTGCGGTCGATGGCGCCACGGTCGGGGATATCGCTGTGTCTGTCCTCGGGGGCGCGCTGCGCAGCTACCTCGACGGCATCGGCGAGCTGCCGCGGACCTCGATGAAGGCATTTGTGCTGGTCGCGATCCCACCGGAAGGTCGGCAAGACTTGGGCAACCATTTGTCTGGGATGATCACCAGCCTCTGCTCTGACATTGACGATCCGCTCGAGCGGTTGGCCGCCGTGCGGGCAACCACCCGCAACGCCAAGCAACCCTCGGCGTCGTCC
>JAVROZ010000446.1:0-2570 GCA_032162485.1 Mycobacterium sp. | reverse complement strand
CCTCGATTCGCGGCTTCCAGTCGATCCACGAGTCCGACATGTTGCTGCTTCCCGATCCGGCGACCGCGACCATCGACCCGTTCCGTGTCGCCAAAACGCTAATCGTGAACTTCTCCGTGCACGACCCGTTCACCCTCGAGTTGTACTCGCGCGACCCGCGCAATGTCGCGCGCAAGGCGGAGAATTACCTGATCAGCTCCGGCATTGCGGACGCCGCGTACTTCGGGCCAGAAGCCGAGTTCTACATCTTCGACTCGGTGAGCTTCGACTCGCGCATCGACACGTCGTTCTACAAGGTGGACTCGAAATCCGGGTGGTGGAACACCGGGGCGGAGACCGAATCCGACGGCAGCCCCAACCTCGGCTACAAGGTCCGCCCCAAGGGCGGCTACTTCCCGGTCGCTCCTGTCGACCACTATGTCGACCTGCGCGACGAGATGCTCACCCATTTGACGAACGCCGGATTCATTCTGGAGAAGGGCCACCACGAAGTGGGCACCGGTGGCCAGGCCGAGATCAACTACAAGTTCAACACGCTGCTGCATGCGGCTGATGACCTGCAGATGTACAAGTACATCGTCAAACAGACCGCGTGGCAGGCCGGGAAGAGCGTGACGTTCATGCCCAAGCCCCTGTTCGGCGACAACGGCTCCGGTATGCACTGCCACCAGTCGCTCTGGAAGGAGGGTGTCCCGCTCATGTACGACGAGATGGGGTACGCCGGCCTCTCTGACATCGCCCGCCACTACATCGGCGGTTTGCTGTATCACGCGCCCTCATTGTTGGCCTTTACCAATCCGACGGTGAACTCCTACAAACGGCTGGTTCCGGGGTATGAGGCTCCGATCAACCTGGTGTACAGCCAGCGCAACCGCTCGGCGTGTGTGCGCATCCCGATCACCGGCAGCAACCCCAAGGCCAAGCGGCTGGAGTTCCGATGCCCCGACTCGTCGGGCAACCCCTACCTTGCCTTCGCGGCCATGTTGATGGCCGGGCTCGACGGCGTCAGGAACAAGATCGAGCCGCCTCCGCCGGTGGATAAGGACCTCTACGAGCTGCCGCCAGAAGAGGCGGCGGACATCGTGCAGGCTCCCACGCAGCTGTCGGCGGTGATCGACCGTCTGGAGGAAGACAGCGAATACCTCACCGAGGGAGGCGTTTTCACGCCTGACTTGATCGAGACGTGGATCGCTTACAAGCGCGACTACGAGATTGCGCCGGTCAACCTTCGGCCGACGCCGTACGAATTCGCGCTCTATTACGATGTATAACCCGTTCTCGGGGCCGGCGCCTGGCTGTGGGCGACCTATCAAGGCAAGTCTTACCCCACCGGCGCGTAGGATCCGCATATGAGAAGGGGATTCGTCGTCACATTCGCGGTCGGGTTGATCGTCGCTCTGTTTGGTGTGATCTGGGCGCTGCAAGGATTTGGAGTGCTGGGTGGCAGCCCGATGAGCAACACTACGACCTGGTCCATCATTGGGCCGATCACGGCGGTGATCGGCATCGCGGTAGCGGTCTTCAGTTGGCGGAAGCTTTCGGCGAAGTAGTCATCTGTTCGCCACGGTGAAGTTCACCGTGTGCCAGCCAGTGGCGCCGTCGGGGACGCTTTCAGCCTGATCTTCGGTTTGGGTGGCACCGGTATTGTCGGTGGCCCGCACGGTGATGGCATGTTTCCCAGGGCTTTTCGCTTGCCAGGGGAAGCTCCACAACCGCCACGTCTCATCGGAGTAGCTCGCGCCCAGTTGGGCGGGTTGCCACCTGCCGTCGTCGATGCGGACCTCCACTGCCCGCACTCCACGATTCTGTGCCCATGCGACACCACCAAATATGGTGGGCCCCTCCGGCAGGTTTTGACCACCTCTTGGCACGTCGATTCGCGACTCTGTCTTGATGGGACCCCGGGCCGCCCAGCCCTGCCGTGTCCAATACGCCTGCGCTTTGTCGAAGCGGGTCAATTCCAAATCGACAACCCACTTGGTGGCCGACACGTATCCGTAGAGCCCGGGCACCACCAACCGAGCGGGGTAGCCATGCTCGGTCGGCAGTGGTTGACCGTTGAGGCCGACCGCGAGGAGCGCGTTGCGGCCGTTGGTGAGCGCTTCCGTCGGCGTGCCGGCGGTGAAGCCGTCGATCGACGTCGAGAGCACCATATCAACGTCCGCATGAACGCCGGCCGCTGCCAGCAGGTCGGCCACTCGGTAGCCAGTCCATACGCCCGTTGAAATCAGTTTGCCGCCAACGGGATTCGAGACACAGGTTAACGTTGTCACCGTTTCGACCACCTCGAAGCGGGCGAGGTCGTCGAAGCTGTAGGTGGTTTCGCGGTCAACCATGCCGTGGATGCGCAGCCGCCAGTCGCCGTGGCTGAGTTGGGGAACACTCAGCGCGGTGTCGATCCGGTAAAAGTCAGTGCTAGCGGTGATAAAGCTCGGCAGCGCAATGCGGTTCGGTTGCGCATCGGCAGGTATCGGTGGCGCAGACACGCGCGGCCGGGGAAGTATCAGACTGTTGCGGTCAGCGGCCACCGAATGCACCAGGCGCGTGATGACCGCACCGGCCACACCGGC
>JAVROZ010000445.1:0-4408 GCA_032162485.1 Mycobacterium sp. | reverse complement strand
ACGAGAGCAGCGCCCCGGCGGTGGCCGCTCCCATCAGAAAGCCCAACAAGATCGCTGCGAGCACGTGGCTTTGGTAGAGCCACGGGTGGGCTGTGTCCATGCCCAGCTGAGTGGTTACGCCAGTGAGGTTGCCAACCGGCACAGCCAGGACAAGGAGCGCTACCGCGTTCACAAAACCGGCGGTTAACGCTAGTGCCGCGCAATAGCCGAGCATGCGTCCTTGCGGAAGCAGTGGACCGTGGCCACGTTTTTGAACCTCGGCGAGGCCATTGGTGGTCATTTGTGTCTCCAGGTCTGATCGGCAGGCTCATTGCGCTGCGGGTCACTGACCACAATGTTGGAGCCACGGCCTTGGAGAATTCTCAACAGACATCAACTATTGGTCAAACGGTGCTATGTCCCGACCGGTCTCCGGCCAGCCGCCCCCGTCGCCCACCCGCCGGTATTCGACATTGACCGCGGCGAAGCCGCGACCCGCGAGGTCTGCGGCCAACGGGCGGCCAAGCTCAGCCCCATAATTCGCCGACCAGTAACCACCGTGGATCACCACCACCACGGGCGCCGGGTTCGGCCCCGCGGGCAGCGTGACTTCGGCGTATTGGCTGGAATCGGCGCCGTAGCTGTAGCGCACCGGCTCATCGACAACACCGGCAGCATCCGGCGCACCAGAGCACCCAGCGACCATCGCGGCCAAGCCTCCGACGACGCCGAGCGCGGCCCTCCGGCTGCAGTGCTCAGGCTCTAAAGGCGACATAGATCTCTATCCGAGACCAGATTCTGACCACCGCGACCAGGAAGGCCCTGACCTCGCACTACGGCAGCGGACCACCGGCGGCGATGGCCGCCAGCGTGGCGAACTGCTCACCGTCCAGTGACGCCCCGCCAACGAGGCCGCCGTCGATGTCTTCCTGAGCAACGAGGTCGGCGACGTTCTTCGCGTTCATCGAGCCGCCGTAGAGCACCCGGACCGTTTCAGCGATTTTTGGCGATGCCAGCGAACCCAGCTCGGCCCGGATGGCCGCGCATACCTCCTGAGCGTCGGCGGAGCTGGCGACCCGACCGGTGCCGATCGCCCAGACCGGTTCATAGGCGATCACCACCTGGTTGATCTGTTCGGCGGAGAGGCCGGCCAGCGAACCGCGCAGCTGTTCGACGTTGTGCGAGACGTGATCTCCTGCCTCGCGAACCTCGAGTTGCTCGCCGATGCAGACGATCGGTGTGATCTCGTGCTTGAGCGCGGCGGCGGCCTTGGCAGCCACCAAGGCGTCATCCTCGGCGTGGTAGGTACGTCGCTCGGAGTGGCCGACGATGACGAAGGTGCAGCCCAACTTGGCCAGGAATGCCCCGCTGATGTCGCCCGTATAGGCGCCGGAGTCGTGTTGCGACAAGTCCTGGGCCCCGAAGGTCAAGCGCAGCTTGTCGCCGTCGATTAAAGTTTGCACGCTGCGCAGGTCGGTGAACGGCGGAAAAACCGACACATCAACCTTGTCGAAATACTTGTCCGGCAACGCAAATGCGATCTTTTGCACCAGTGCGATCGCCTCGAAGTGATTCAGATTCATCTTCCAATTGCCGGCGATCAACGGCTTGCGGCTCACGAGTCTCCTTCAGTCGACTGCTCACGCCCAAGCACTTCGATGCCCGGAAGCGTTTTGCCTTCAAGGTATTCAAGCGATGCACCACCGCCGGTGGATATGTGCGAGAAGGCGTCCTCCGCGATTCCCAGCGCACGGACCGCGGCAGCGGAGTCACCCCCACCGACCACACTGAAACCGCCTTTGCCGGTTGCCTTGACGATCGCCTCGGCGACACCGCGGGTGCCTGCCGCGTATGCGGGGAACTCGAACACACCCATCGGGCCGTTCCAGAAGACGGTCTGGGCGTTGGACAGCAACGTGGTGAACCGCTTGACCGAACCTGGGCCGATGTCCAGGCCCAGCAGGTCATCCGGAATCTCGTTGGCGGCCACCGTTTGTGGCGGCGAATCGGCGGCGAACTTCTCGGTCACCACAATGTCGACGGGCAGCCTGAGCACGTCGCCATAGGTGTCCAACAATCCGCGGCAGGTCTCGATCATATCTTCTTCAAGAAGCGACTTACCAACCGAATAACCCTGTGCGGCAAGGAATGTGAAGCACATACCGCCACCGATGACGATGCTGTCGGCCTTCGTTGCCAGCGACTCGATCACGCCGAGCTTGTCGGAAACCTTCGATCCGCCCAGCACCACCGCGTAGGGCCGCTCGGTGGAGTGGGTCAACTGTTCCAGCACCTTGATCTCATCGGCGACCAACGTGCCCGCGTAGTGCGGCAACAGGGTGGCCACGTCGTACACCGAAGCTTGCTTGCGATGCACCACCCCGAACCCGTCCGAGACGAAAGCACCGCCGGGCTCAACCAATTCGGCAAGCTGCTTGGCAAGAGCAAGACGTTCGTCGTCGTCCTTACTGGTCTCACGCTTGTCGAAGCGGATGTTCTCCAGCAGCAGGACGTCGCCGTCGGTCAGTCCCTCGGCCCGGGCCAAAGCATCGGTGCCAACGACATCACCGGCCAACTGGACGTGCCGGCCCAGTTCCTCACCCAGGGCGGCGGCTACCGGCGCCAACGAGTACTTCGGATCGGGACCGTCCTTGGGACGCCCGAGGTGCGCGGTGACGATTACCTTGGCACCCCCGTCGAGCAGCGCCTTCAACGTCGGGACCGATGCAGTGATCCGGCCCGTATCGGTGATGTTGCCATCGTCGTCGAGCGGCACATTCAGGTCGGAGCGCACCAGCACGCCGCGGCCTGAAACACCCTCGGCAAGAAGGTCTTCGAGAGTTTGAACGCCCACGGCTAGAGAGACTTGCCAACGAGTTCGACGAGGTCGACGAGGCGGTTGGAGTACCCCCATTCGTTGTCGTACCACGAGACAACTTTGGCTTGGTTGTCGATGACTTTGGTCAAGCCGGAGTCGAAGATCGAGCTGTGCGGATCGGTGACGATGTCGGACGAGACGATCGGGGCGTCGTAGTACTTCAGGATGCCCTTCATCGGCCCGTCGGCGGCGGCCTTGAACGCGGCATTGATTTCGTCGGCGCCGGCCGACTTCGACAACTCGGCGGTCAGGTCGGTAACCGAACCCGTTGGGATCGGCACCCGCAGCGCATACCCGTCGAGCTTGCCTTTGAGTTCGGGCAACACCAGGCCGATGGCCTTGGCCGCCCCGGTGGAGGTCGGCACGATGTTCAGCGCGGCCGCCCGCGCGCGGCGCAGGTCCTTGTGCGGACCGTCCTGCAGGTTCTGGTCCTGGGTGTAGGCGTGGATCGTGGTCATCAGGCCCTTGACGATGCCGAACTCGTCGTTGAGCACCTTCGCCAACGGGCCCAGGCAATTCGTCGTGCACGAGGCGTTGGAGATGATGTTCTGGCTGCCGTCGTACTTGTCGTCGTTGACGCCCAGCACAATCGTGATGTCCTCGTCGGTCGCCGGCGCTGAGATGATCACCTTCTTGGCCCCGGCCTCCAGGTGGCCCTTGGCCTTGGCCGCATTGGTGAACAGGCCGGTGGACTCCACCACCACATCGACCCCGAGATCACCCCAGGGCAGGGCCGCGGGTCCCTCACGCACGGCCAGGCCCTTGATCTTGGCTTGGCCCACCACAATGGTGTCCTCGCCTTCCAGGCTGACGTCATAGGGCAGGCGGCCCAGGATCGAGTCGAACTTCAGCAGATGCGCCAGCGTGTTGTTGTCGGTGATGTCGTTGACGGCCACCACCTCGATGTCGGCGTTACCCTGCTCCCGCTGAGCCAATAAGGCCCGGTAGAAGTTACGTCCGATTCGACCGAAGCCGTTGATGCCTACTCGGACCGTCACGGTTTCTCCTCGTCTTCCTGGTGTCCGCTGATAAGTGCTCGTCGCCAGCCTAGATCAGTACAGGAACCGTCGCTGGGCCGGTCAGACTGCGCAACGGCGCCCGCCGATCGGCGAGCTCGGGAGCTGTGGGCCGGCTCACCTTGCCACTGCGGTTCTGTGGCCCTGTAGGTCTGACAGTCGCACCAGCGTCTCAGGGTCGAAATTCGATCAGTGCCCCTGCGGTTATCGGTCCGTCCGCGCAAGTCGCGCCGACTGGCGACGACCATTCTTGTTCAGGGTCTGGCGCTTTTCTCCGGAGGGCTAAACCCGGTCCAACGTCACCATTTGGAAACGGCACGGTGCGGCGTGGCTTGCGGTCGTCGTCGGCGGCTAACAATCGAGCCGGTCGTCCAGCCACGACTTCGGTGGGACTACACGGTTCTGCTGGGACCACATGATTTCGAAAATATGTGAGCGCGAATGAAGGAGTTGACGTTGATGACGATCTTCGATCGATTCAACATCAAAGTAATTGTTGCCGGCGCCGGGTTGTGCGGGGCGGCCATGTCGTTCA
>JAVROZ010000444.1:0-2551 GCA_032162485.1 Mycobacterium sp. | reverse complement strand
AACCACACATCTGAGTCGCATCCGTGGTTCCAGGAGTCCCGCCACGACCCCGACGGGCCCTACGGCGACTTCTACGTGTGGAGCGACAGCAGCGATAAGTACACCGATGCCCGAATCATTTTCGTCGACACCGAAGAGTCGAACTGGACGTTCGATCCGGTGCGCCGCCAGTTCTACTGGCACCGCTTCTTCTCTCATCAACCGGATCTGAACTACGACAATCCCGCCGTGCAGGAGGCGATGATCGACGTCCTGCGCTTCTGGCTCGGCCTCGGTATCGACGGGTTTCGGCTGGACGCGGTGCCCTATCTGTTCGAGCGGGAGGGCACCAACTGCGAGAACCTGCCCGAGACCCACGCCTTCCTCAAGCGGTGCCGGAAGGTGGTGGACGACGAATTCCCGGGCCGGGTGCTGTTGGCCGAAGCCAATCAGTGGCCCGCCGACGTCGTCGAGTACTTCGGCGACCCCAGCACCGGTGGTGACGAATGCCACATGGCCTTCCACTTCCCGCTGATGCCGCGCATCTTCATGGCGGTGCGCCGCGAGTCGCGTTTTCCGATCTCGGAGATCCTGGCCCAGACACCCGATATCCCCGACCTGGCCCAATGGGGAATCTTCCTGCGTAATCACGACGAGCTGACCCTGGAAATGGTCAGTGACGAAGAACGCGACTACATGTACTCCGAGTACGCGAAGGATCCGCGGATGAAGGCCAATGTCGGCATCCGCCGCCGGCTGGCGCCGCTGCTGGAGAACGACTTCAACCAGATGCGGTTGTTCAACGCGCTGCTGCTGTCGCTGCCGGGTTCGCCCGTGCTCTATTACGGCGACGAGATAGGGATGGGCGACGTGATCTGGCTCGGTGACCGCGACGGGGTGCGGACCCCGATGCAGTGGACACCGGACCGCAACGCCGGATTCTCCACCGCCAACCCGGGGCGGCTGTTCCTACCGGCCAGCCAGGACTCCGTCTACGGCTACCAGGCGGTCAATGTCGAAGCGCAGCGCGATACGTCGACATCGCTGCTCAACTGGACGCGCACCATGCTGGCAGTGCGGCGTCGCCACGATGCGTTCGCGGTGGGGTCATTTCAGGAACTGGGTGGGTCCAACCCGTCGGTGTTGGTCTTTGTGCGGGAAACTCGCGGCGAAAAGGGCGAGGAAGGCGATGTCGTGCTGTGCGTGAATAACTTGTCGCGCTTCCCCCAGCCGATCGAACTGAACCTGCAGCAGTGGAACAGTTACACGCCCATCGAGCTGACCGGCCAGGTGGAGTTCCCCAGGATCGGACACCTGCCCTACCTGCTGACGCTTCCAGGACACGGGTTCTACTGGTTCCAGTTATCCGCATCCGAGGAGGACCGATGACCCCCATTGGCACGCTGGCGGCCAAGCTGCCCTGGTCGGAGTGGCTTCCGCAGCAACGTTGGTATGCCGGACGCAATCGCGACCTTTCCGCTGCCGATGCCGCAGTCGTCGTGGCGCTGCGCGACGGTCTGGACTTGGTGCTGGTCGACGTCGCCTACCGCGACGGCTTCACCGAGCGCTACCAGGTGATCGTTCGCTGGGACTCCGAGCCGGTATCCGAATTCAGCACCCAGGCCACCATCGGTTCTGCCGATAACCACACCGGTTTCGATGCGCTTTTCGACTCCAAGGCACCCCGATTTCTGCTGTCGCTGGTCGAGGAATCGGTCACGCGCAGTGCGTCGGGTATCGAAGTGGCGTTCAGCAAGGAGCCCGGCGTCGAGTTGCCGCTGGATGCCTACCCACGTGTCTCCGACGCTGAGCAGAGCAACACCAGCGTGATCTTCGACCGCCCGCCCGCCGCCATCTTCAAGGTGTTCCGTCGCGTCAGCCAAGGAATCAACCCCGACGTCGAGCTCAACCGGGTGCTCGGGCGCGCCGGCAACCCGCATGTGTGCCGCCTGTTGGGTAACTACGAGATCCCGGGGCCCGAAGGCTCCCCGGAGGAGGCCTTCCCGCTGGGCATGGTGACCGCCTTCGCCGCCAATGCGGCCGAAGGCTGGGCGATGGCCACCGCCAGCGTGCGTGACCTGTTTGCCGAGGGCGACTTGTACGCCTACGAAGTCGGCGGCGACTTTGCCGGAGAGTCCTATCGCCTCGGTGAGGCCGTCGCTTCCGTGCACGCCACGCTGGCCGAGAGTCTGGGAACGGCGCAGGCCACTTTCCCGGTGGACACGGTGCGCGCGCGGGTGTCGTCGGCCGCCGCGACCGTGCCTGAACTGGAGGAGTACGTAACCGCGATCGAAGAGCGTTTCGGCAAGCTCGCCGACGAGCCGATCTCTGTTCAGCGGGTGCACGGCGATCTGCATCTGGGACAGGTGCTGCGCACCCCCGAGAGTTGGGTGTTGATCGACTTTGAAGGGGAGCCGGGCCAGCCTCTGAGCGAGCGCAGGGCACCGGATTCACCGCTGCGCGATGTGGCCGGGGTGCTGCGTTCCTTCGAGTACGCCGCCTACGGGCCACTGGTCGACCAGGGCGGCGACAAGATGCTTGCCGCGCGCGCCCGGGAATGGGTCGAACGCAA
>JAVROZ010000443.1:0-4364 GCA_032162485.1 Mycobacterium sp. | reverse complement strand
TCATCGAGATCCCCCAGAACCGTCACCGACACCACCCACTGCGGGCAACTGACCAGGTCCCCGCCGGCGATGCCGGCACCGATCCGATCCGCCTCGTCCCACATTCCGTCGACCAGCGCACTGACCTCTACTGCCGGCGTCGTCCCGGGTGCTCCAAAAGCCACCACGAATGCCGTGGGTCGTGCGCCCATCGCTTCGATATCGGCCGCATTCTGGGCAATCGCCTTGCGGCCGACGTCGAAAGGCGATGACCAGTCGAGCCGAAAGTGCCGGTCCTGCACCAACATGTCGGTCGACACGACCACCTGACCGCCACCGGCCATCACCACTGCGCCGTCGTCGCCAGGTCCGAGGGTGACGGCGGGCGGCTGGCGGCGGTCCCGCACCAACCGCTCGATTACAGCGAACTCACCGGATTGCTCCAGGGTTGGGGATTCCCCCGCTGGATTATCGCGCACGTCACCTCCTCCCGCCCCGACCTGCCGTGCCCCGGGCGCCCATCCCACCTGCGGTAAGTTGGGTCCCTGCCGGTCGGGCGGACCGCGTCAGTGTAATCGTGAAATGCGTCCCAGAGCCGGGCGTCCCCCGAGTTCGGCGGGCCGCTGACGCACCCACTGCAACGCAATTCGGAGGTGGCCAGCCAGGTGACAGGCAACTCCGATCCCGGCGGCCCGCCGCGCGCGGCGATGATCGGTGCGCTGGCGCTGGCCGTGGCGACCATCGGGGCAATTCTGGTCGTTGCGGTCACCCGTCAGTCGCCTTCGCAACCGGTCGTCATTCCCTCGGTGCCGGCGCCGCAGTCCGCCAGTCCCGGCTGCCAGGCGCTGATCGCGGCGCTGCCGCAACGACTCGGGGACTTCGAGCGCGCCGCCGTCGCGCAACCCGTCCCTGACGGCGCGAGCGCTTGGCGGCCGGGAGCAGATAAAGACCCGGTGGTCTTGCGTTGCGGGCTGGCGCGGCCGGACAACTTCGTGGTCGGCTCGCCGATCCAGGAGGTCGACCGGGTGCAGTGGTTCGAGGTCGCCGCGCAATCGACCGGCGATGCGGGCAGGTCTACCTGGTACACCGTGGATCGTCCGGTGTACGTCGCCCTGACGCTGCCCGCGGGATCGGGCCCCGTACCCATTCAAGAACTCTCGGCCGTGATCGAGCGCACTATTGCTGCCGTTCCGATCGACCCGGCTCCGGCTCGCTGAACACTGGCTACCGTAGGCCGACGCCTCGAACCAGTGCCGTGTCCACCATGGTGGCCAGCAGAGTCGGATAGTCGACGCCACTGGCCGCCCACATCCGCGGGTACATCGAGATCGTGGTGAATCCCGGCATCGTGTTGATCTCGTTGATGACCGGACCGTCGTCGGTGAGGAAGAAGTCCACTCGGGCCAGGCCCTGGCAGTCGATGGCGGTGAACGCCCGAATCGCCAACTGCCGCACCGCGATGGCGACGTCGTCGTCGACCTTGGCCGGCACGTCCAATTCGGCTGCGTCGTCCAGGTATTTGGTCGCGAAGTCGTAGAAGGCGTCTTCCCGCCCGCGCACCCCGGCCACCCGGATCTCCCCCAGCGTGCTGGCTTCGATTGCACCGTCGGGCATTTCGAGTACACCGCATTCCAGCTCGCGGCCGCTGATGGCCGCCTCCACGATGACCTTCGGGTCATGGCGGCGGGCCTCGGCGACCGCGGCGGGCAGCTGGTCCCAGCTCGACACCCGGCTGACACCGATCGACGAGCCGCCCCGAGCTGGTTTGACGAACGCGGGCAGACCCAGGCGTTCGCGTTCCTCAGGGTGCAATGCCGGCTGCGACGGACGCAGGACCGCGTACGCGGCGACCGGAAGTCCCTCGGCGACGAGCAGTTTCTTGGTGAATTCCTTATCCATGCCTGCGGCACTGGCCAGCACACCGGCACCCACGTACGGCACGCCGGCGAGTTCAAGCAGACCTTGAATGGTGCCGTCCTCACCGTAGGGCCCGTGCAGCACCGGGAACACCACATCGACGGTGCGCAGGACCTCGCTTGCACCCGGCGGTAATGACACCAGCTGCCCGCCGCGCAGTGGATTCGCCGGTAGCGCCAACTCAGTGCCCGAATCCGCACTAACCCCGGGCAATTGCCGGTTGGTGATGGCTAACGCGTCGGGGTCACCATCGGTGAGCACCCATGACCCTTCTGGGGTGATACCGATCGCGACAACCTCGAACCGCCGCGGGTCGAGGTTACGCAGGATGCTGCCCGCCGACACGCACGATATGCCGTGCTCGTTGCTGCGCCCGCCGAAAACGACGGCTACCCGAACACGCTCGCCGTCGCTATTGCTGGCAGTCACAACCTGGAGAGGCTACCGGGTGAAGCACGCCCGCGTCGGGACTGCGGCCCCAACCTGGGGTTTTGCTTCCTGAGCGGGCCTGGCGGCTCTATTCGGGCTTGGTGCTGCGGCCCAGCAGCAAAGCGATTGCCTCGTTCACCGAAAGCCCTTTGTGACAGACCCGGTGCACCGCGTCGGTGAGCGGCATTTCGACGTCGTAGCTGGATGCCAGCGCCAGCACCGACTCGCAGGACGTCACACCCTCGACGACGTGACCCTCCTTGCCGTGCAGGGCCGTGTGGATGGTGTCGCCCCGGCCCAGCCGCTCGCCCAGCGACCGATTGCGCGAGTACGGCGACGTGCAGGTCGCCACCAGGTCACCCACCCCGGCCAGACCTGCCAGTGTCGTGCCCTTGGCGCCCAGCGCCAGCCCCAACCGCATGATCTCCGCCAGACCGCGGGTGATGATCGCGGCCACCGTGTTTTCACCCAGGCCCACACCGACGGCCATTCCACACGCGAGCGCGATGACGTTCTTGCAGGACCCCCCGATTTCGGTGCCCACGACATCGGAATTGGTGTACGGCCGGAAATAGCCGCTGTTCAAGAAACGTTGCAGTGCCACCGCACGCCCGGAGTCGCTGCACGCGACGACGGTAGCCGCGGGCTGGGACTGCGCGATTTCGCTGGCCAGGTTGGGCCCCGAGATGACCGCCACATGAGTGGGGTCCACTCCGGTGACCGACACGATCACCTGACTCATCCGCATCAGTGTGCCGAGCTCGATGCCCTTGGCCAGGCTGACCAGGGTCGCACCGTCGGGCCACATGCCGTTCCAATGCTCGAGATTGGTACGCATCGTCTGGGCCGGAACACCCAGCAGGACCGTCGTTGACCCGGACAGCGCTTCTTCGGCGTCAGCCGTGGCACGGATGCTTGCGGGCAGCTGTGTGCCCGGGAGGTAGTCGGGGTTGTACCGGGTGGAGTTGATCTGCTTGGCGACGTCGGCGCGGCGCGCCCACAACGTGACCTCGCCACCGGCATCGGCGAGGACCTTGGCCAGGACCGTGCCCCAGGCACCGGCACCCATCACCGCGACAGTTCCCGTGTTGCCCATCCACCACCCCCAATGTCTCGCCCTTACCGCCTGGTCGCCTGCCTCATCAATCGGCATCGGCAGCCGCTAAACACTAGTCCGGCCGACCGGCCGCCGTCACGCCCAGCAGAAGCTCGCGAACGACGCGCCAGGTGTCGCTGGCAGGATGACCTCATGAGCGGCACTAAGGCCGACGTCGGTTTGATCATCGCCGTCAAGCGGTTGACCGCCGCCAAGACCAGGCTGGCTCCGGTCTTCTCGGCCAAGACGCGCGAGAATGTGGTGCTGGCCATGTTGGTGGACACGTTGACCGCAGCGAGGCGCGTGAGTTCGCTGCAATCGATCACCGTCATCACACCCGACGAAGCCGCGGCCGCCGCGGCCACCAATCTCGGGGCGGAGGTGCTCGCCGATCCCACGCCGGCAGACGACCCCGACCCGTTGAACAGCGCCATCACCACCGCCGAGCGGGCGATGAATGATGCGGTCGCCAATATCGCTGTGCTGCAAGGTGATTTGCCGGCGCTGCAAACGCAGGAACTCGCCGAGGCGATTTCCGCCGCGCGCCACTACCAGCGCAGCTTCGTCGCGGACCGGCTAGGCACCGGGACCGCCTTACTGTGCGCGTTCGGAACAGCGCTGGACCCCCGGTTCGGAGCGGATTCCTGCGCACGGCATAGCCGTTCGGGCGCTATCGAGCTCACCGGCGCCTGGCCCGGTCTACGTTGTGATGTCGACACGCCCGCCGACCTGGCGATCGCCCGTCAACTCAGCGTGGGCCCGGCGACCGCGCGCGCCGTCGCGCACCGATAACGCGAGCCGCGAACTCGTCCGGCGGGTGAACGGCGGCCCAACGGCTGGTGGATGTCCGTCGACTGCTGGCAGCATCGCCGGGTGATACGCAATGATCGCTAGGTGACCGACACTGAAGCCAGCCCAGAGGCACAGCCCCGCCCCGACGAGA
>JAVROZ010000442.1:0-3137 GCA_032162485.1 Mycobacterium sp. | reverse complement strand
GGGGCCCGAACCCCAGGATGCAGCCACCACGATCAGCTGCGCTCCGCGGTCGGCCAGCTCGGTGTAGAGCGCCGGGAATCGGACGTCATAGCAAACCGACAATCCCACTCCGACGCCGTCGACCGTGATGACCACCGGCTCGCGGCCGGCCGCGACGGTCCGCGATTCGGTGAAGCCGAACGGGTCGTAGAGATGGGTTTTGTCGTACCGGGCATCGGGCTCATTGGGTATGCCCGGCCCGGCCGCGATGAGCGTGTTTGTCACCCGTCCGTCGCCCGAGGGGGCGAACATGCCCGCGATCACCGTGATGCCGGCATCCGCGGCGATCCGCCGGACACCAGCTGCCCAGGGGCCGTCGAACGGCTCAGCGATCGGTGCCAGTGGGACACCGAAGCGGCACATGGTCGCTTCCGGGAACACCACGAGCTTGGCGCCCGTGTCCGCGGCCCGGCTCGTGTATTCGCGCACGAGCTGCAGATTCGCGGCCGGATCGGTGCCGCTGAGGATCTGGGCCAATGCGATACGCATGAGCGCCAGCTTAGGCTCGGCGACGATGCCCGCCGCCTGCGGCGGGATGGAGGAGCCGGGCGATCGAGCTTAGGCTCGGCGACGATGCCCGCCGCTTGGCTTAGGCGGGGCCCGGCTCAGCGCTGTTGAGCCATGACGTGGTGAAGCGCTGCTCAATGGTTATCAACTGGCCGAGTTCGGAGCCGATGAGGCGTTCCAACTTCCCGCCGATGAACGGGACCCGCACCTGAACCGTGATATTCACGGTCATCTGGGAGCCGCCCGATTCGACAAGGGGCCGAAGCACCGCCGTACCCCACACGTTCACCGGAGCACCCACCACTGATCCGGCTATGGACGCGGTCGCGACGCCGTCGTTGATCGGGCTCCAGATCTCCTCGCGCCGCACACAGAAATCGCCCCGATGCAGCTGCGTCACCAGGGCGGGAAGGTTCTGGCTGAGCACCGTCTGCGTAGTGACGACCTTGATGGTTCCGTCGGTCCCGGACTCGCCACCGATGAGCATCGTCTCCACACTGGCGACGTCGACCGGGGTCTGTGCCAGCCTGCACTGCCAGTAGCGCATGTCGTAGAAAGTCCGATGGACCTCTTCGACGCCGCCGGGGTAGTCGGCCGACATGTCGAATGAACGCGGCATAACTGGAGACGCTACCGTTACGGGCCATGAAACGGAGCGAGCCAGGTTCGCTCTTTGCCGGTGCGCGCGTCGCCGAGTCGGTGTCGCTCGCGCCGTTGACCACGCTGCGGGTCGGCCCGGTGGCATCGCGCGTAATAACCTGCGCCAGTAGTGATCAGGTGATCGCCGTCTTGCGGCAGCTGGATGCGAAGGCCCAGCGTGAAACGGTCGGCCCGGTGCTGGTGTTTGCTGGTGGCTCCAATCTGGTGATCGGCGACGAGCTTGCCGACCTGACGGTGGTGCGGTTGGCCAACGCCGCCATCGCCGTCGAGGGCAACCTGGTACGCGCGGAGGCCGGCGCGGTATGGGACGACGTGGTGGTCCGGTCCATCCAGCACGGGCTGGGTGGGCTGGAGTGCCTGTCCGGCATCCCCGGGTCGGCCGGGGCCACGCCGGTGCAGAACGTCGGCGCCTACGGCGTCGAGGTGTCCGACACCGTCACCCGGGTCCGGCTGTTGGATCGGAGCACCGGCGAGGTGCGCTGGGCCGCTGCGGCCGAACTGGGCTTCGGCTACCGCACCAGTGTGCTCAAGCGGGCGGACGGGCTCCGGTTGCCGGCTGTCGTCCTGGAAGTGGAGTTCGCGCTGGATGCCTCGGGACGCAGTGCGCCGTTGCGCTACGCAGAGCTGACGACCGCTCTGGGAGCCGCCAGCGGTGAGCGCGGCGATCCGAAAGCGGTCCGTGCGGCGGTGCTGGCACTGCGGGCCCGTAAGGGCATGGTGCTCGACGCGGCCGACCATGACACCTGGAGCGTCGGGTCGTTCTTCACCAATCCGGTGGTCGGCCGGGAGGTCTACGACCGGTTGGCCGCGCAGACCGAGGGCCAGGTTCCGCACTATCCGGCACCCGACGGGGTCAAGCTCGCGGCCGGTTGGCTGGTGGAACGGGCCGGTTTCGGCAAGGGCTATCCGCATGACGAGAAGGCCCGGTGCCGGTTGTCCACCAAGCACGCGCTGGCGTTGACCAACCGCGGCGGTGCGACCGTGGAGGACGTGATGGTAGTGGCTCGAGCTGTTAAAGATGGGGTTCGTGATGTGTTTGGTATCACACTGAAACCCGAACCCGTCCTGGTCGGGTGTGTCCTGTAGCTGCTGGTTTCGTGTGGAAGTCACTTCCAACCGCCCCCGGCGCACGCCTTTGTGGTGGGGCAGAGAGTGTTTCGCCCGGTATCTTTAACTCCTGTGAGCACATCGGGTGCCCCTCAAAGTCAGGGGCCCATCAACCGGCGCCGGGCCTTGCTGGCCCTCGGGGTCGGTGTGTTCGCGCCGAGCGTGCTGGCGGCCTGTGCCGGCAAGACCGGCCTGCCGCAATCCGAGAAGAAGCCGCCTCCCGCGGCCCGGCTGACGTACCACCCGGCCGACGCGACCGACGATGTGGTGCCGATCTCGCCGATCAGTGTTGAGATCGCCGACGGCTGGTTTCAGCGGGTTGCACTGACGAATTCGGCCGGCAAGGCTATCGCAGGCGCGTTCAACCAGGACCGCACCGTTTTCATGACCACCGAACCGCTGGGCTACGACGCGACCTACACCTGGAGCGGGTCGGCCGTCGGTCACGACGGCAAGGCGATTCCGGTCACGGGCAAGTTCACCACGGTGACGCCGAAGAAGAAGATCGACGGCGGATTCCAATTGGCCGACGGCCAGACCGTAGGGATCGCCGCGCCAATCATCATCCAGTTTGATGCCCCGATCAGCGACAAGGCCGCCGTCGAGCGGGCGCTCACCGTCAAGACCAACCCACCCGTCGAGGGCAGTTGGGCGTGGCTGCCCGACGAGTCGAAGGGTGCCCGTATCCACTACCGGCCCCGCGAGTACTACCCGCCCGGCACCACCGTCAACGTCGAGGCCAAGCTGTACGGCCTGCCGTTCGGGGACGGCGCGTACGGCGAGCAGGACTTCTCGTTGAACATCCAGATCGGTCGGCGGCAGCT
>JAVROZ010000441.1:0-6791 GCA_032162485.1 Mycobacterium sp. | reverse complement strand
GCGCTGCAGGAAACCCAGAAGGAGCGGATGAAGCTCGACGCCACCGGCGCCGGCCTGGCCACCTTGGCGTGTACCGCGGTGGTGTTCGGCTTCACGATGGGGCCGGAAAAGGGCTGGCAGTCGCCCTTCACAATCGGTGCGGGCGTGGTGGCCCTGGTTGCGTTGGTGGCCTTCGTAGTGGTGGAACGCACGGCCCAGAACCCCGTCGTGCCGTTCAGCCTGTTCGTCGATCGCAACCGGCTGGCCACGTTCGCGGTCATCTTTCTGGCCGGCGGCGTGCTGTTCACCCTCACCCTGCTGATCACCCTGTATGTGCAGGACATCATGGGTTACAGCGCGCTGCGCGCCGGCATCGGCTTCATCCCCTTCGCCCTGGCCGTGGGTGTCGGGGCGGGCATATCGTCGCGGCTGGTGACGAGGTTCTCCCCGCGTGTGGTGGTGATCGTCGGCGCCCTGGTGATGCTGGCTGGGGTGCTGGGTGCTTCGACACTCACCAGCGACACCGCCTACTTCCCGAATCTGGTGCTGCCCCTCGTCGCGGCCGGAATCGGTGTCGGCGTGATCAACGTCCCGCTCGCGCTATCGCTGATCGCCAGCGTCGATTTCGACCGGATCGGGCCCACCTCGGCGATTGCGGTGATGCTGCGGAGCCTAGGCGGGCCGGTGATGCTGGCCGTCATCCAGACCGTCATCACGGCGCGCACGCTGGACATGGGCGGCACCAGCGGACCGGCGAAGTTCATGAACGCCGCCCAGTTGCATGCGCTGGACCACGGCTACACCTACGGCCTGCGTTGGCTGGCCGGGGTGATCATCTTTGTCGGCGTGGCCGCGCTACTCATCAGTTACAGCGCGCAGCAGGTGGGGCAGGCCCAGGAGGTCAAGAAAGCCATCGACGCGGGGGAACTGCAGCCTGAGGGTTCCGCTGGACCGCTTTAATTCGGCCTCCGAACGGACGGGAACGGACAGGAACGGACGGGAACGGGCGGTACTTACGGGTCAATTCCCCCGCGCCCCACAGGGTTACGTATCAGAACGCCGGCCCTCGGCCAGCCTGTCGCGCAGACTCTTCGGCCGTATATCCGGCCAGTTCTGCTCGATGTATTCCAGACACGCAGCGCGGTCTGCCTCGCCGTAAACGACGCGCCAGCCCGCGGGAACATCGGTAAAGGTCGGCCACAGGCTGTGTTGCTCCTCGTCGTTGACCAAGACGAAGAAGCTTCCATTCTCGTCGTCGAACGGATTAATGCTCATCGGTTCCCCCGACCGTGTAACCGAGACGAATAGTTCCAAATCATAACGGAGGCTAACGGATCCATCCGGGTTCGGCCAATTTCCGATCAGGTTGCTGAACTTGCTCGTTAAGATCTGCTCGCGCTCCCCGAGATGCTCTTAGACTCCAGGTGAGGCCGCGGCTCGCCTGCGACGCCCACCGCATTCGGTGTAGCGTCGTAGCCGCGGCCATGCGTTATGCATGTTCGAGCGGCTCACAAGATGGTTGTGAAAGCTAGGTGGGGACCTTGGGGGTGTGGTGGTCGAACGTGGTGCTCGCAACGTTGCGGAACCCCGCTCCGAAGCCACCGTCCCGGATCGCCAAGACGGCAACTTACCGTCTCGGCGCCGGCTGACTTTTCCGCGACCTTCGCCCGCACGCCGAACACGCCGCCGCTCTCGAACGATTTTCACCGTTTTAAAGAAGCTGTGGATTCCGCTGGTCCTACTGGTGGTGATGGGGGCCGGCGGATTGACCGTGTCACGACTGCACGGCGTCTTCGGCGCAGAGAAGCGCATCTCGTATGCCGACACCAGGAGAGAAGACACCAAACCTTTCAATCCGAAGCACCTGACGTACGAGGTTTTCGGACCCCCCGGCACCGTGGCGGACATCAGTTATTTCGACGTCGACGGTGAGCCGCAGTTTGTTCACGGCGCAAGCCTGCCGTGGTCGCAGGAGTTCGCGATCACCGCGGCGGCAGGCCTCGGAAATATCGCGGCGCAGGGCGATAGCGACAGTATCGGCTGCCGCATCGTGATAGACGGCGTGGTCAAAGCTGAGAAGATCACTGACGAGGTGCACGCCTTCACCTTCTGCCTGTTGAAGGCCGCATGAGCGACGAACACGTGGGCGACGAACGCGGGACGCCACCATTGTTGGCGCGGTCGATCCGCCGATTTTCGGTGCTGATCATCCTGGCGTGGGTGGCGATCGTCGTCGTCGTGAATACCGGCGTCCCCTCACTCGAGCGCGTCGAGAAAGAGCATTCAGTATCGCTGAGTGCGCCGGATGCACCGTCGTTCACGGCGATGAACCGTGTCAGTCACGACTTCCACGAATCTGCTTCCGGCAGTTTGGCGATGATCGTCTTGGAGGGACAGCAATCCCTCGGCAGCGATGCTCACCAGTACTACGACCGTTTGATCCGTCAGTTGGACGACGATCCGAAGCACGTGCTGCACGTCCAGAATTTCTGGGGCGATCCACTGACGGCGGGCGCCGCGCAAAGCGTCGATGGCAAGGCCGTATTCGTGCAGCTGAATCTGGCCGGTAACCCGGGCGAGACCTTGGGGAACGAATCGGTGGCGGCGGTCCGGCACATTGTGGAGCGGACGCCGCCGCCGCCAGGGATCCGGGTCCATGTCACCGGCCCTGCGGCGATCGTCTCAGATATGGGCCAGAGTGGCGACAGCTCGATTGTCTTGATGACGGTGTTGAGCCTTGCGGTGATCTGCGGTCTGTTGCTTTTCGTCTACCGTTCGGTTGTCACGGTTTTTCTTTTGCTGATGATGGTCGGTATCGAATTGCAGGTGGCCCGAGGAATCGTTGCGTTCCTCGGTGACCACGAGGTTTTTGGTCTTACTACCTTCGCCGTCAATCTGCTGGTATCAATCGGCATCGCGGCCGGAATGGACTACGGGATATTCTTCACCGGGCGGTATCAAGAAGCGCGACAGGCCGGCGAGGATCGCGAAACGGCTTTCTACACCACCTACCGTGGGGTCGCTCCTGTTGTCTTGGCTTCCGGTTTGACGATCGCGGGAGCGGTTTTCTGCCTGAGCTTTACCCGGCTACCCATGTTCCGGGCGCTGGCCGGCCCGTGCGCGGTGGGGATATTAGTCGCGGTCGCGGTCGCGCTTACGTTGGTTCCGGCAGTCCTTGGTGTCGGAAGCCGTTTCGGTCTGTTCGACCCCAAGCGAAAGCTCGAGGTTCGTGGCTGGCGGCGGGTGGGAACGGCGATCGTTCGGTGGCCCGCGCCCATTCTCGTCGCGTCATCGGCAATCACGCTGGTCGGGCTTCTGACGCTACCGGGATACAATCCCAGCTACAACGACCGGCAGTATCTCCCGACGAATATCCCCGCCAATCAGGGGTACGAGGCCGCGGCGCGACATTTTCCACAGTCGCGAATGTCGTCGCCCGAGATCCTACTTGTCGAGTCGGACCACGATTTGCGCAATTCGGCGGATTTCCTGGTTCTGAACAAGCTAGCCAAGGCCGTCCTCGCGGTTCCGGGAGTTTCCTTGGTGCAGGCCGTAACACGGCCCCAAGGAACCCCGATCGACCACGCGACAATACCGTACATGCTCAGCATGCAAGGGGCTGGCCTGCAACAATCCATGCAATTTCAGAAAGAGCGCGTCAAGGACATGCGCAGGGCCGCCGACGAGCTGGCGGCGACGATCAAAATCATGCAGCACATGTACGACCTGTTGAAACAGCTCACCGACACGACTCACCACATGGTCGGCGAAACGCATGAAATGCAGGCGATCACGGACGAGCTGCGAGATCACATTGCGGACTTCGAGGATACCTTCAGACCGGTCCGCAGTTACTTCTACTGGGAAAAGCACTGCTACGACATTCCCATCTGCTGGTCGCTGCGATCGGTATTCGATTCGCTCGACGGCGCCGACGAGGTCAGTGAAAAGCTGCGCGATCTGGTAGCGGATCTAGATCACCTGGACGTGCTCCTGCCTCAGCTGCTTGTCCAGTTCCCGCCGATGATCGAAACCATGAAGACCATGCACACCATCACGCTGAGCATGTACAGCACCATGTCCGGAACCATCGGCGAAATTGACCAGAACAGCGGTAACGCGACAGCGATGGGCAAGGCTTTCGATGCCGCGAAGAACGACGATTCTTTTTACTTTCCGCCGGAAGTTTTCAACAACGCGGACTTCAAACAAGTCATGAACGTCTTTCTGTCACCGGACGGGAAAGCCGTTCGTATGCTCATTTCGCAAAAAGACGATCCCTCGTCGCCCGAAGGGATCTCACGGATCGACCCAATTAGAACTGCCGCCGAGGAGGCGCTGAAGGGAACTCCGTTAGAAGACTCGAAGATCTACCTCACCGGGACTGCAGCGATAGTGAAAGACCTGGTGGACGGCTCGAAATATGACCTGATGATCGCGGGCGTGGCTGCGCTTTGCCTCATTTTCATGATCATGCTGACTATCACGCGGAGTTTTATTGCCGCCCTCGTCATCGTGGGTACGGTATTGGTTTCACTGGGTGCATCATTCGGACTGTCTGTGCTCGTCTGGCAGGATTTGCTCGGCATACAGATACATTGGATGGTGCTGGTGATGTCGGTAATCATCCTTTTGGCGGTCGGCTCGGATTATAATTTGCTGCTGGTCTCCCGGATGAAAGAGGAAATAGGCGCCGGTATAAACACCGGCATCATCCGGGCGATGGGGGGCACCGGCAAGGTGGTGACAATCGCCGGCCTGGTGTTCGCGTTCACCATGATGGCCATGGTGGTCAGCGATTTGCGCAGCATCGGTCAGTTGGGCACCACGATCGGAATGGGGTTGCTGTTTGACACGTTGGTCATCCGCGCGTTCATGACGCCGTCCATCGCGGCGCTGCTGGGACGCTGGTTCTGGTGGCCGCAACAAGTGCGCCCCCGCCCCGCCAGTTCGTTGCTTCGGCCGTCAGGACCCCGTCCGTTAGTACGTGCCTTATTGCTGAGATAGCTGCTGTAAGTGGCGGATTTCCAGTTCATGACGGCGCCGGTGATCGTGGGGACCATAGTGGCCCTGCTCGATAGCATCGGCTGCCGCATAGTCGTGCACGGTGTGGCCAGCCCCGAGACGATTGCGCGCGAACGCAACGCCGTTACTTTCACCCCGTTGATGGCCGCATGACCAGCGAACGACCTCAGGCCCCCTTCCTGGCGCGGACGATTGGCCGGCTTTCGCCGTTCATCATCCTGGCTTGGGTAGCGGTGGCTCTGGTTGTGACGCTGGCAGTTCCATCACTGGAGCAGGTCGGCCGGGAGCATTCCGTGCAACTGAGTCCCATGGATGCGCCTGCGCTACAGGCCATGGTGCGCATGGGCAAGGTCTTCAAAGAATCCGATTCAGACAGTGTCGCGATGATCGTGCTGGAGGCCCAACAGCGACTCGGGGACGACGCCCAGACCTACTACGCAGGATTGGTCAGTCATCTAAGAGACGACCCGAAGCATGTCCAGTATGTGCACGATCTCTGGGGAGATCGAATAACAGCGCAAGGCGCGCAAAGCCCCGATGGCAAGGCCACCTATGTGCAATTGAATCTGGCCGGCAACCAAGGTACGACCTTGGGGCAGGAATCGGTCGCGGCGGTGCGCAATATCGTAAAGCGGACGCCACCGCCTCCCGGTGTCGGGGTCTATGTCACCGGCCCCGCGGCACTCGTTGCGGATATGCAGCAAACTGGTGAAAGATCTCTTCTGAAGATGACCGCGATAAGCGTTGTGATCATCTTCGCGATACTGCTCTTTGTCTACCGCTCGGTCATCACCGCGGTTCTGTTATTGGGCATAGTCGGAATCGAATTAGGTGCAGCCCGGGGAATTGTCGCGTTCCTCGGCGATCACAATGTTCTTGCACTGTCGACGTTTGCCATAAATCTTCTGATCGCGCTCGGGATCGCGGTCGGAACGGACTACGGGATATTCTTCTTCGGGCGATATCAAGAGGCGCGTCAGGCCGGCGAGGACCCGAAATCGGCCTACTACACCACCTACCGTGGAATCGCTCCCGTTGTCTTGGCTTCCGGTTTGACGATCGCTGGGGCAGTCCTGTGCCTGAGTTTCACCCGGATTCCCATCTTCCAGACAATAGGCCTTCCGTGCGCGGTGGGCATGCTGGTCGCGGTCGCTGTCGCGCTTACGTTGGTCCCGGCGGTTTTGGCCGTCGGAAGTCGCTTCGGGCTATTCGACCCCAAACGCAGGATCGGGGTCCGGCGATGGCGCCGCGTCGGCACGGCGATCGTCCGCTGGCCCGCGCCCATTCTCATCACCACATTGGCAATCGCCCTGATTGGTCTTGTGACGCTCCCAGGCTACAACACAAGCTACAACGACCGGCTGTATATACCTAAAGACCTTCCAGCAAATCTGGGTTATGCGGCCGCCGACCGTCACTTTTCCCAAGCACGATTGATGCCCGAAGTTCTGACGGTGGAATCAAAACACGATATGCGCAATCCGTCGGATTTTCTGGTGTTACACAAACTGGCCAGGGGAATCTTCCGGGTTCCGGGAATCTCTCGGGTACAGGGGATAACCCGGCCCGAAGGAACACCGATCGAACACACTTCACTGCCTTTTCTGATCAGCATGCAGGGGGCAAGCATGCAACAGAACATGCGGTTCATGAAGAGCGCCAACAATGATCTGCTGAGGCAGGCCGATCTGATGACCGAACAGATCGCACTGATGAAGCGCATGTATCAACTGCAGCAGCAAATCACCACGATTACCCATCACTCGATCGACGAGACGAAAGAAATG
>JAVROZ010000440.1:0-3039 GCA_032162485.1 Mycobacterium sp. | reverse complement strand
TGCTTGGCGATCGGCGACGCGCCGCGACAAACGAGGGGGTTGCCGAGCTGAATGCGACCTGCCTATCGGAGTACACCGACCGAGATATCAGTGATATCGCCGACCGGCTCGAGGGAAATCTGCGTACGGTGATCGATCACGTCTACTCCAAAGTCGACTTCGACCGTCTGTATCCCTTCCACGGTGGATCAACGATCTCTGCCGGTGATGGGGCTCGATGGATCTTGTGCGAGCTGCTCGTCCACGGCTACGACATCGCCAATGCAACCGGAAACGAGTGGGGGATACCGGCCGCGGAGGCATCCATCGCGATTCGTGGCCCTGCTGGGTCGATCAATCGGCTGGTTGAGAGCAAGACCTCTACCCGACATCGGGTGTGTCTCGGGAAAGACGACATTGTCGAATTCGTCGTATCCTCGGCACCCCTGCCTGCCGGTGACGAGCCGATCGACGCGGAACCCGACGAGTTGCTCCTAGCTTTCTTCGGAAGGATTGAAGTGTCCGATCCGCGTTTGGCGGTGGTTCTCGCTGATCTGCCACCCCTCTAAGTAGCTCGGGGCCGCGCGGAGCGTCCCAACGGTCCACCGTTCTAGGTCGGCCAACCGCTCGCGTTGGTCCGGAAGTTCGCATTGGGGGCGTTGCAGAAGTCGGAATTGGTTCCGGCCAATAGGACGAAATAGCCCTCGGTTTTGCGACCGGTGAAGGGCGGGTAGCTCCAGCCGCTGTTGCACATCGACGTCGGGGTACCCGCCGTTGCCCGGCGCCAACTGGACTTGGCGCACGCAGTTAGGGCGTCGACATCGGTGACGCTGCTTTTGGCGATGACCAGCATGCCGCCGCCCCACTGCCCGTCGGTGCGTCTATATGCCCGCGCCCCGAAACCGGCGCCGTTCGGCTGGCAACCCAGCGCCCGCTGCAACGGCTGAAAGGCGGTGGCAATGTCACGGTTGCTGACACCGGCCGCAGCCGTGATGAATTGAGCGGCATCCGAGCCGTCGACCTCCTGCACGTTGGGATCGTGAAAGCTGAACAGCTGCTGCGCGATCGGCGCGGAGCCACCGCCACCAATGACGGGGCCGCTGCCAGTGGATGTCATCGGAGGTAGTGCGGGGTCGGCGCTTGCCATGGGCGTCAGGCCCGGTGATCCCAGCAGGAGAGCAGCGATAGCGACAATGCGGGCAATGACTTTCATCTGGCTACCTCCCGGGCGGCATGGGTGGGGCGTCGTTGGGGACTACCTCGGCGCCGATCTTGCGAAACAGTATGTCGGCCTGGTTGGTGTAGTCGCCCTGATTGTTGAAGGCCTCAGGAGCAAAGGTGACCGCGACGGCGATCGCGACCCGCTGTGACGGCAGATACGCCTCGACGGCAGCTTCCCCGGAGAACAGAGGATTCTGCATCAGCCACTTGCCGGAACTCACGATCCCGAGACCATAGGTGTATCCATCGCTTTGCTCGAAGCACGTCGGGCAGCCGGGTTGGGCCCTCGTCTTGCCGCGCAGATCGGTCGACACCATCTTCTTGTACGAGTCGACCGTCAGCAACTTGCCTGAGCCGATCGCCACCGCGGTGGCCTCCATGTCGTAGATATTGGTCGTCTGGATCGCGCCATGGGTGATGGTCCAGGACGGGTCCCAATAGGTCGATTCTTCATAAAACCCCACCTCCGCCGGAATTTTCAGAAACGCGCGGCGCTCCGAACTGAAGGCGTGCAGCACGGGCTGCGGAATCGCAGGCGTCTCGTCGTTGGCCGTGGCCGTCAGACCCAGCGGGGCCAGCACTTTCGTCTGCAGCAGCGACGGCATGTCGGTGTTGGTGGCCTTTTCCAGCGCCAGGCCCAGCAGGACATAGTTCGTGTGCGCATAGTTCCAGTTTGTTCCCGGCTCGTAAAGTAGTGGCCGCGAGGATATTTGGGCCAATATTTCTTGAGTTGTCCACTGCCGGAACGGGTTAGCGTAGAGCAAGTTGATGAATGCATCGTTGCCGATTATGTAGTCCGGGTATCCCGATGTCATCTGCGCCAGCTGGCCCAGTGTGACGCGGTCGGCGTGCGGGAAGTCGGGCAACCACTTGGACAACTTGTCCTCGAGGCTGACCTTCTTCTCGTCGACCAGCTTCAGCAGCAACGTCGACACGTACGAGATCGCGACCGCCCCATTGCGAAAGTGCATGTTGGTGGTGGCCGGCACACCGGTCATCGAGTCGCCGACGGCCTGCGTCACCACTTCCTTACCGTCGACCGTCACCCGCACAATCACCGCCCGCAGGTGCGCCTGCGACATGAAATCGCGGACAACCCGCATCACCGCGTCGGCCTTGCCCGCAGAACCGTCGCTGGTGGGGGAGGACGATGTCGGTGCGCCCAACCGCGCCGCACCGCAGCCGGCAACGAGCACCAGCACGAGAGCCACACCGGCGAAGCGCCGCAACATTGTCATGCGTGTGTTCTACCGGAACGCGGCGATGCCGGTGATCGCTTGGCCGAGGATCAGTTGGTGCATCTCGGGTGTGCCCTCGTAGGTCAGCACCGACTCCAGGTTCACCATGTGCCTGATGACTGGGTATTCCAGCGATATTCCGTTGCCGCCCAGAATCGTTCGTGCGGTTCGGCAGATCTCGAGCGCCTCGCGGGTGTTGTTGAGCTTGCCGAAGCTGACCTGGTCGGGGCGCAGCCCGATGCCGTCTTTGAGCCGGCCCAGGTGCAATGACAGCAACTGTCCCTTGTGCAGTTCGACCGCCATATCGACGAGCTTGGCCTGGGTCAACTGGAATCCAGCGATCGGACGCCCGAACTGGGTGCGCTGCGTCGCATACTCCAGCGCGGACTGCCAGGCCGAGCGTGCCGCACCCATGGATCCCCAGACGATTCCGTAGCGCGCCTCCGACAGGCAGGCCAACGGCCCCTTGAGCCCTGCGGCATCGGGCAGCATCGCGTCTTCGGGCAACCGCACGTCGTCAAGCACCAGCTCACTTGTGATCGATGCCCGCAGTGACAGCTTGTGGTGGATCGTGTTGGCCGTGAAACCCGGGGTGTCGGTC
>JAVROZ010000439.1:0-4477 GCA_032162485.1 Mycobacterium sp. | reverse complement strand
GGCGTCCACCACGCCGGCGTCAGCCAGAATGTCGAGCTGCTCGGTGGTCTTCTCCAGCGCAACCACCGCCGCATCCCCGGCGTCGGTCACCGCACGGGTCAGCGTCTCGCCGGCGGCGGCACACTGTTCGACAGCGGTGGCGGCTGCGCGCATCACCGAGACGATGGTCCCGGGCACTTCCTCGCCGCCCATCGAGGCGACCACCAGATCGACGCCGCGCCACAACGCCGCCCCGAATGTCGCGGCATCGATCGCCGTCAGGACTCCACCGGATTCGTCCGCCGGTTTCGCCGTGACGTCGGCAATGCCACGCAGGATCTGGGACAGGATCACACCGGAGTTGCCGCGGGCGCCATTGAGGGCGCCGGCTGACAGCGCGTTCGCGACCCGGGCGACGTCGTGGTTACCGGCCCCGACCACCGCATCGGCTTCGGCAAGCGCCGAACGCATGGTGAACAGCATGTTTGCCCCGGTGTCGGAATCCGCGACGGGGAACACGTTGAGCCGGTTGATCTCGTCGATGTGGGTGATCAGGTCGCTCACCACCGTGTGCGCCCAGTCCCGTAGGGCCAGGCCGTCCAGCAGACGATCCGACGTTCCCAAGCTGACCCCACCTCCTCCACTGCGCTTGCCTGGGGCCCTGGTTGCGGGCCAGCGTAGCCGCCGGCCGGCCGACACGAGGGCCAGTCCAAGAGCCTAGCCAGCGGCTGCGACAGCGCTGGTCATGATGCGTCCCGGCAGGGCCGGCGTTTTGGTGGTTCCGACCACAGTCGGTATCCTGTGAGGGCCTGGGCTAGCCTGGGCTATTCCGGCTAGTTCGGCTCCATATGGTTGAGGGGCCGACCGACGCCAGTGGTGTCGCCGGAACCCAGCAACAGACTTGAGGAGTTTGAACCATGGCCGCTGTGTGCGATATCTGCGGGAAAGGCCCCGGCTTCGGTAAGTCGGTGTCGCACTCCCACCGCCGCACCAGTCGCCGGTGGAACCCCAACGTCCAGACCGTGCACGCCGTGACCCGTCCCGGCGGCAACAAGACGCGTCTCAACGTGTGCACGTCGTGCATCAAAGCGGGCAAAGTCACCCGGGGCTAGTTTCCCAGCGAAATAGTCGCAATCAGTCTGGTCGCAGCCTTCGCGGTGTCGCCGTCTTACCCAGGCAACTGAGCGGATGCAGCCCGTCGGCTACCTAGCTGTGCCGAGATGCGGGTGAATCCGCGCAAGTTGGTCAATCCTCGTCGTTGCGGGGGTGCGGTGAGCCGCAGATCGGGGAATGCCTCGAAGAGCGCGCGCAGAGCAGTAACTCCTTCGATGCGCGCCAGGGCAGCTCCGATGCAGGCATGGGTGCCGGAGGCGAACGCCAGATGATCTCGCGCGTTGGCCCGGGTGATATCGAAGCGGCCGGGGTCGGCAAACACCGCTGGGTCCCGGTTGGCGCCACCGAGTAACAAGGCCACCATTTCGCCGGCCGCGATGTGCTGACCCGCAACGTCGACATCGCAATGCGCGGTCCGCGCGGTCATCTGCACCGGACTGTCGATGCGCAGAACCTCCTCGACGGCGTTGGGCCACAGCTGTGGTTCGTCTCGCAGTCGGGCCAGCTGATCTGGATGCTCCAGGAGCACGACAATGCCATTGCCGATCAGGTTGACCGTCGTTTCAAATCCTGCCCCCACGAGTAGGGCGGCATTCGCGGTGAATTCGTGATCGGTCAGCGTGCCGTCGGCGGCCAGCCTGCTGAACGGGGTGTCGCTGGACGTGCCGGCACGCAGTTCATGGAAGCGTTCGCGCAGGTCTCGGTCGGCGTCACGCAGGTTATCGATGGCGTGTCGGTAGGTCTTCCAGCCGATCCCGAAGTCCAGCAAGGGCGCGCCACTATGACCCCACGCCACCATTCGTGGATGGGTATCGGTGGGAAGGTCCAGGATCTCGCCGATGATGGCGACCGGCAGTCGAGATGCGAAGTCGGCGATCAGGTCGGGATGTGTTGTGCGGTATAGCTTTTCGATGAGTTCCTGGGTCACTTCGGTAACGCGTGTGTCGAGTCGGTCGATTGCTCGCGGGGTGAAGCTTTGCGCCACCAGTTGCCGGTAACGGGTGTGCTGAGGCGGGTTGACGATCACCATGGCCGGGGGTTCGACCGGGTTGGCGACGCCGGGATCGGTCCGGGCGATCAGCGCAGGCAGCGGACGCGGCAAGTCCATCGCGGACGGGGCGGTGACGCCGAACCTTTTGTCGCGCAGAATATCCCGGCACAGACCGTGGTCGACACTCACCCAGGTGAACGGGGTGCGCAGCAGTGGTCCGTGGACCCGGATCTCCTCCATCAGCGGATAGACACCGTCGTCACGGCCATGACCGGCGAGGAGCCTGGCCAACGGGTCGCCCCGCTTCGCTTGAAGCTTCATGAACGCGCGCGGCACCCCGTGCATAGCCATCCAACGGGCCCATAGTCCGATGCCCATATCGATCCCCTAACCGCTCGGCGGCGAATAGCCATCATGGGACGCCTGAGACATTTCTACCTGTTGTCTACCTGTTGGCAGCGACCATCACTGACCGAAGGCCAGACCGGGCTGCGCAAAGTCCGCCGGGGGGTTGACCATGGCTGTTAGTATCGGAACCGATATTCGCATTCATCTTAGGAGGCATGCGCTTGTGGTCAGCCTGGCCATGTTCGGAAATCACCAAATCCATTCTCAGAGAATGCTATTGAGCTGCGAAAGGAAGACCGATGGCGTCAGACGCAGGCCTCTGCACGCGAGTACGCTCAACAGTCGTGAACCCTGAACGTGCCCATGAGCGGGTGCAGTCGGGGTTGCGCCCGCCGCAACAGGCCCGCAGTCGCGCAGCGCTGCAAAGGATACTTGCCGCCGCCGAAGAGGTCCTCGTCACCGATGGGTTCGAGGAATTCACCATCGCTCGCGTCGCCGAACACGCCGGAGTCTCGGTCGGCGGCGTCTACCGGCGATTCGCCAGCAAAGAGCACTTGATCGAAGCCATCAAGCAGGCGCTCGCGGAGCGACTCGAACAGGCCGTCGCCGAGGCGCTGGACAAG
Organism: Mycobacterium sp.; assembly: GCA_032162485.1. GTDB lineage: Bacteria > Actinomycetota > Actinomycetes > Mycobacteriales > Mycobacteriaceae > Mycobacterium. The sequence continues at coordinate 1,423 of JAVROZ010000439.1, read as the reverse complement.
GCAGAGTCGTCACTGGGCGGTGTTGTAGAGGCCTTCACCGCGGCGTTGGGCGAAACCCTGAACGAGAGTGGCCGCGTCATTCCCGCCATCCTCGCCGGTGGACGCAGCCTCGATCCCCCGGAGCAAGGACTGCGCACTATCACCGCCTTGCAGCGGCGGTTCGTTGAGGCCGCAGCGATTCACCGAAATCAGATCCGCCACCCGGATCCAGCCACCGCGCTGGACATTGGGTTTCGCAGCGTGCTGGCGGCCGGGACGCACCGCGTCCTGGCATCGCCGTTGTGGCCCGACGGCCTGACCTGGCGACAGTGGGCTCGCGAGATCGCCGATATGACGCTGGCGTACTTGACCGCTGAGCGTCAAAACATTTCTTCGGCAAGGTAATTCGGATCGATTCGATGCCGCGGTTCGATCGACGATGCGTGACCAGAACGGCAGTCGCAGTCAAGGAGTCCACATGCTGAGAAGGGCCGGTCGACACTGGCTGCTGCTGCTGGTGCTGGTGTCAATCGCTATCGGGGGGTTCGTGGTGTACCGCATGCATGGGCTCTTCGGGTCGAATAACGAGATCACCCGCGAGGGTTCGGGAATCGCGAATGACGCGAAGCCGTTCAACCCCAAGCGCATTACCTATGAGGTGTTCGGGCCCGCGGGCGCAGTCGCGACGATCAACTACCTTGACCTGTCGGCGAATCCGCAGAGCATCAGACAGGCTCCGCTGCCGTGGACACTCACGCTGACCACGACCGCGCCGGCGGCCAGCCCGATCCTGCTGGCGCAGGGTAACTCCGAGACCATCGGCTGCCGGATCACCGTCGACGGCAAAGTCAAGGACGAGAAATCCGCCGCGGGCGTGGACGCCTTCACCTTCTGCCAAGTGAAGTCGGCATGAGCGCCAACGCGAAGAGCGCCCGACCGCTCATCCCGCGTTTCATTCACGCGTTCGCGGTGCCGCTGCTGCTGGGGTGGGTTGCGCTGACCGTGCTGGTCAACGTGGCGGTGCCCTCGCTGGAGGACGTGGGTCAGGAGCACTCGGTGTCTTTCAGCCCCAACGATGCTCCCTCGATGCGGGCCATGAAGCACATCGGACACGTCTTCAAAGAATCCGACTCCGACGCCTCGGCGATGATCGTCTTCGAAGGCGACCAGCCCCTTGGGGATGATGCCCACCGCTACTACGCCGAGTTGATCAGGAAACTCAAGGCCGACACCGCCAACATCACGCACGTGCAGGATTACTGGGGAGATCCGCTGACTGCGGCCGGAGCGCAGAGCGGCGACGGCAAAGCCACTTACGTCCAGCTCAATCTGGCCGGCAACCAAGGCGAAGCGCGGGCCAACGAATCCATCGCCGCGGTGCGAAAGATCATTGCCAGCATCTCGCCGCCGGCCGGGGTCCACGTCTATGTCACCGGCGGTACCG
>JAVROZ010000438.1:0-14519 GCA_032162485.1 Mycobacterium sp. | reverse complement strand
AATTCACCGCGCAGCGTGGCCGGCACGAACCGTTCGTTCTGCTCGGGGGTGCCGTGCTCGAGGATGGTCGGCGCGGCCCACCATCCGATCACCAGATCCGGTCGATCGACGCCGGCCGCGGCCATCTCCTGGTCGATCAGCAGCTGCTCGGCCGGACCCGCACCCCGCCCATGCGGCGCCGGCCAGTGCGGCGCCTGTAAGCCGGCGTCGGCCAGGCCGACCTGACGCTTCTCGACAGGCAACGCGGCTACCTCGGCGACGGCCGCGGCGATCTCCGCGCGCTGCCCTTCGACCTCGGTGAGGTCGATCCCGAGCTGACGACGAACGCCGGCCTGGGTCAACGCGGCAACCCGGCGCAGCCAGTGTTCGGTACCGCCGAGAAAGCGGCCGATGCTGTGGGCGCGCCGCAGGTACAGATGGGCGTCGTGCTCCCACGTACAGCCGATCCCGCCGAGCACCTGGATGCAGTCTCTGACATTGGCTTTCGCCGCGGCGATGCCCACGCTGGCGGCCAGGGCCGCGGCGATGGCGAACTGCTCTGAATCCGGGTCGGACGCCGCCCTGGCTGCATCACTGGCGGCTACCTCGGCCTGCTCGGTGCGGCACAACATCTCGGCGCAGATGTGCTTGATGGCCTGGAAGCTGCCGATCGGTTTGCCGAACTGCTCGCGCACCTTGGCGTAGGCAACCGCGGTCTGCAGCGAGTAGCGGGTGATGCCGGCGGCTTCGGCGGCCAGCAGGGTCGCCGCCAGGTCCGCAATACCGGTTGCACTGATCGCAGTGGCCGGGGCCGACGTCAGCACCACCCGTGCCAGCGGCCGGGAAAAGTCCGCGGCCGGCAGTGGCTCCAACGCCACGCCATCAGTCTCGAGGTCGATCACCAGTAACTTCCCGTCGGCCGGCACCAACAGCACCCCGCCCGAGGCGGCGCCGAGTGCCCACGGGACGGTGCCGGACGCCGCGCCGCCCTCGACATGCACGTCACCTTCGAGCGCGAGTCCGGCAAAACGTTCGCCCGACATCAGCGCGTCCAGAAGGTCCGGATCGGTGACGACGAGAGTTGCCAGCGCGGTGGTGGCGACCGGTCCCGGTACCAACGCCTTGGCCGCCTCCTCGACCATGGCGCACAGGTCGGAGATGCTGCCGCCGGCACCGCCGCTGTCCTCAGCGACGGCCACACCGAACAGCCCGAGGTCGGCTAACCCGGCGAACACCGGACGCCAGGCGTCGGCATCCCCCTGTTCCACGGCGCGGCTCGCTGCGGTCGCGGTCTCCCCCGAGACCGCACTGCGCGCCCAGTCGCGCACCAGTTCGCGCGCCGCGAACTGTTCATCGGTGACGGTCGCTACCACCAGCAGTCCTCCGCGTCATCAAATTCACATCCTAAGTAATCTTTCCTCAACACTAGAACGTGTTCTAATAGTGGATACGATCAACCGTCAAGTCGACGGTTATCAGGCCAGTACACGTCGGTGGCCCGGCTGCGGGGGAGGTGGGAGATTCACGCCGAGAATGCGTATCGTTTGCGTACAAATCGCCCGCACGAGGAGCTGCCTGCTAAATGTCGCCAGCGAACGCGAGCCAGGGCCGCGCTCCTGATAACCGGCCCCGCGAGGTCCTGAACGTGGCGGTACTTGCTGAGTCCGAGCTGGGTTCGGAGGCCCAGCGCGAGCGTCGTAAGCGGATCCTGGACGCCACCATGGCGATCGCGTCGAAGGGTGGCTACGAAGCCGTTCAGATGCGTGCCGTCGCGGACCGCGCTGACGTCGCCGTGGGCACCCTTTACCGATATTTCCCGTCGAAGGTGCACCTGCTGGTGTCGGCACTGGGCCGGGAGTTCAGCCGCATCGACGCCAAGACCGACCCCTCCGCGGTGGCCGGCGGCACTCCGTTTCAGCGGCTCAGTTTCATGGTCAGCAAGCTGAACCGCGCGATGCAGCGCAACCCGCTGCTGACCGAGGCGATGACGCGCGCCTACGTGTTTGCCGACGCGTCGGCGGCCAGTGAGGTCGACACCGTCGAGAAGCTGATCGACAGCATGTTCGCGCGGGCGATGAGCGACGGCGAGCCTACCGAGGACCAGTACCACATCGCCCGGGTGATCTCGGACGTGTGGCTGTCCAACCTGCTGGCCTGGCTTACCCGCCGCGCGTCGGCCACCGATGTCAGCAAGCGACTGGACCTGGCCGTGCGTCTGCTGATCGGTGATCACGAGCACTGCTAGTCGCGATCGGTAGAGCGGCCTGTAGGGCCGCGCGCAGCGGGTCGCGACCATCGGACTAGGCAGGCGGCCCCGAGGTCCGCCCCCGGATCAGCTCGGTGTCCAGCAATTCCACCACCGGCAGGCCGGAACGTGGCGGCTTGAGCACCAGTTCGCCCGCGCGTCGGCCCTTCTGCAGGCTCGGCTGCGCGACTGTGGTCAATCCTCGGCTGATCGCGTCCTCGACACCGTCGAATCCGGTGAGAGTCATCTGGCCCGGTACGTAAATGCCATGTGCGCGAAGGTAATCCATAGCCGATAGGGCCAAAATGTCCGCGGTGCACATCAGCGCGGTAATACGCGGATTGGCTTCCAGCGCAGTCTTGGCGGCGTCGCCCCCCGATGTCGGGAGGTGCTCATCGCTTTCCACCACGGTCAGCGAATCCGGGTTGACGCCGGCGGCCGCCATCGCCTCCCAGACACCGATGATGCGTTCGCGCTGCACGTCGAAGGTCGGTGACCGCAGCCGCTCGGGATCCACCAGGCCGTGGCGCCGATCCTGGCCCAGTCGCATTGTCAGCAGCCCGATCTCGCGATGCCCCAGCCCCAGCACGTAGTCGGCAAGCTCGCGCATGGCAGCCCGGTCGTCGATCCCCACCCGCGACACCGACGACAAGCCGACGGGCTGATCGACCACCACCACCGGCACGCGCCGCTGCAGCACCACCTGCAGGTAAGGATCGTCGTCGCGTACCGAATACACCACAAAGCCGTCCACCCCCGCCCCCAGCACGGATGCCGTCCCGTCCTCGATGCTCCGGCTCGGACCGGCGGCCACCAGCAGCAGACCCTGACCAAGCTCCTCGCACGATTGCGCCACTCCCGCAACGAAATCCCGTGCCGCCGGGTCGCTGAAGGAGTATGTCAGGGCCTCGGTTATCACCAGACCGACGGCACCGGCCTTGCGGGTGCGTAACGATCGCGCCACCGGGTCAGGCCCGGCGTAGCCCAAGCGCTTGGCCGTGGCGAGGACCCGCTCACGGAGTTCTGGGGAGAGCTGATCCGGTCGGTTGAAGGCGTTCGAGATCGTGGTGCGCGACACCTTGAGCTCGGCTGCCAACGACGCCAGAGTCGCCCGCCTGCGCGGTGTGGGACTCACGTTCGGTGACGCTACAGCGACACCCACGGATGCCGCAGCCCACCGCCCCGGACTTTCTAATGGAAACGATTTTCATTACTATTGAGGGTTGGCCGACCGGCCCGGTGAGAGGAACTGAAGTGCGAAGAAGGTGGCGGACGAGGCCGGGCCTTTTTCGCAGTCCCTTTTGCAGTCCTTTTCGCGCGCCGGCACTGCCGGTGATCGCGATCTGCCTGCTCTGCCCTGCGGCGCTGACCGGCTGCGGCACCAGCGGTTCGGCGCACCCGGGGGCGGTCGCCGTGGTGGCCTCCACCGAGGTGTGGGGCAGCGTGGCGCGCGCCGTTGCCGGCCGCCATATCGCCGTCAAGTCCATCCTCACCGGCGCGGAGTCCGATCCGCACTCCTATCAGGCGAGTCCGGCCGATGCGGCCGCGCTGGCCGACGCCGATCTGGTGGTCTACAACGGCGGCGGTTACGACCCATGGGTGGACCGGGTGCTGGCCGGCCATCCCCGCATCCCGGCGGTCGACGCCTACTCGTTGCTGGGACCTGTGAGCGAGACTCCCGACGAACACGTCTTCTACAACCTCACTGTCGCCAAGGCGGTTGCTGGCGGAATCGCCGAGCGGCTTGCGGTCATCGACCCAGCCAACTCCGTGGAATACCGCGCCAACGCGGCCGAGTTCGGCCGCGGCGCCGACGCCATCGCCAACTCCGAACGCGCGATCGCCACGTCGTACCCCGCCACGGGCGTCATCGCGACCGAACCCGTCGTGCACTACCTGCTGGCGGCGTCGGGTTTGATCAACCGCACCCCGGCCGCCTTCGCGCAGGCGAACGAGAACGACAACGACCCCGCCCCGGCCGATCTGGTGTCCGTCCTGGATCTGATCAACCACCGAGAGGTCTCGGCGCTGCTGATCAATCCGCAGACGGCAACGGCCACCACCGCCGACTTGCGGGCGGCCGCCCGCAAAGCGGGCGTGCCGGTGACCGAAGTCTCCGAGACCCTGCCCAGCGGATCCGACTACCTGACCTGGCAGCGCAACACCGTCAGCCAACTGACGGCCGCGCTACGGTCGGGCCGCTGACCACCGGTCCGGTGCGCCGAGATGCGGTCACGCTGACCGGTGCCCGGCTGGCCTTCGGCGACCGCGTGCTCTGGGACAACCTCGACCTGTCCGTGGCGGCCGGAGAGTTCATCGCGGTGCTGGGACCCAACGGCACCGGCAAGACCTCGCTGCTCAAGGTCTTGCTCGGACTACTACCGCTGAGCGCCGGAAAGGCAATGGCGGGAGGGCCCATTGGCTATGTGCCGCAGCATCATCCGATCGACCGGGAGGTGATGCTGCGCGGACGCGACCTGGTGAGGCTGGGCGTCGACGGGCACCGCTGGGGTGCAGTGGCACTGCGCGCCACCGACCGGGCCCGCCGGCGGACAACCGTGCAGCGGGCGCTGCAACAAGTCAATGGCGAGCAGCTGGCCGACGTCCGGGCCGGGCTGATGTCGGGCGGCGAGTTGCAGCGGGTCCGGATCGCCCAGGCGCTGGCCAGCGACCCGACGCTGCTGCTGTGCGACGAACCGCTGCTGACCCTGGACCCGGCCAACGCCAAGCTGGTCGCGGAGCTGATCGACACCCGCCGCCGCGACGCCGGCACCACGGTCATTGTCGTCACCCACGAGGTCAACCCGATCCTGCCGTATGTGGACCGGGTGCTGTATCTGGTGGACGGCCGGTTCCGGATCGGCAGCGTCGAACAGGTGATGACCGCCGCGACGCTGTCGGAGCTGTACCGCGCCGACATCGAGGTGGTCAGGGTGAAAGGCCGTTACTTCGTGGTCGGCACTCCCGACGGGCAGGTCTGATGAACGAACGACTTGCCGACATGCTGCACCACCTGTTCGCCTTCGACCAGACCGCCCATTTGCTCAGACATGACTTTGTCCAGCAGGCCCTGGTGGCGGCGGCGCTGCTGGGGTTGGTGGCCGGGCTGATCGGTCCGTTCATCGTGATGCGCCAGATGTCGTTCGCTGTCCATGGTTCCAGCGAATTGTCTTTGACCGGAGCGGCGTTCGCGTTGTTGACCGGATTCGAGGTCGGCGTGGGCGCGCTGGTCGGCAGCGCACTGGCGGCGGCCCTGTTCGGCCTCCTCGGCCAACGCGCCCGGGAGCGCGATTCGGTGATCGGCGTAGTACTGGCGTTCGGCTTGGGCCTGGCGGTGCTGTTCATCCACCTGTACCCCGGCCGGACCGGGACCAGTTTCGCGCTGCTGACCGGCCAGATCGTCGGGGTCGGTTACTCGGGGCTGACCATGCTGGCGGCGGTATGCGTGCTCGTCATCGTCGTGCTGGGGGCCTGTTACCGGCCACTGTTGTTCGCCACGGTCGACCCGGAGGTCGCGGCGGCCCGCGGGGTGCCCGTGCGCGCGTTGGGAATCGTGTTCGCCGCGCTGGTCGGTGTGGTGGCCGCCCAGGCCGTCCAGATCGTCGGAGCGTTGCTGGTGATGTCGTTGCTGATCACCCCGGCAGCCGCGGCCGCCCGAGTAGTTACCGCACCGGCGGCGGCGATCGCGACCTCGGTGCTGTTCGCCGAAATAGCCGCGGTCGGTGGGATCGTGCTGTCGCTGGCGCCGGGTGTGCCGGTGTCGGTTTTTGTAGCGACAATCTCGTTTCTCATCTATCTGATTTGCTGGTTGCTCGGGCGAGACCGCTAGGCCAGCAACTAAGCTGGTGAAGCGCTCGCACACAGGGTTCGCGAGCCTGGGGAGGGGAACACGTGCGCCAGCAGATCGCCGCTCTCGCCGCGCTGGCCAGCGCGTGCATGTTCATCGCGGGTTGCACCAACGTCGTCGACGGCAACGCCGTGGCCGGCGAAAAGGCGGGATTGGTGAATCAGACGCCGATTGCGGTCAGCGTGCTGGACGGGTTGATGCTGGACTCCAGTCAGATCAACAGCGCTTTGGGTGCCACGTCGATGAAGGTCTGGTTTCCCGCAAAGGGGATGTGGGACTGGAGCAAGAACGTCGCCGATAAGGACTGCCTGGCCGTGGATGGTGCGGCGCAGGACAAGGTCTACGCCGGCACGGGGTGGACCGCGATGCGGGGCCAGCGCCTCGATGACAGCATCGACGACTCGAAGAATCGCAAGCACTACGCGATTCAGGCGGTCGTGGCGTTTCCGAATGCCCAGGACGCCAGTAACTTTTACAACTCCCAGGTGCAGAGCTGGAAAAACTGCGGCAACCGTAAGTTCAACGATGTCAGTCCCAACCAGCCGGACACCATTTGGTCGGTGGGCGACATAAGCAGCGACAACGGCATGCTGACCAGCTCGCAGGTCCAGGAAGCGGGCAACGGCTGGGCCTGCCAGCGCGCCCTGACCGTGCGCAACAACCTTGCCATCGACGTCGTGACGTGCGCCTACGACTCGACCGGACCGGCGGCGGCCGACATCGCCACCAAGATCGCGGCGAAGGTCGCCAAGCTGTAGACCCCGGACAAGCGGCGCGCATCGTCGCCGGGCCTAGGCTAGATTGCCCAGCTCCTCATCACGCCGCAAGCGGCGCGCATCGTCGCCGGGCCTAAACTAGCCGAGTGCCCCGCATCGATCTGAACGCCGATTTGGGCGAAGGATTCGGCGTGTGGCAACTCGGTGACGACGACGCCATGCTCGGGATCGTCTCGAGCGCCAACGTGGCGTGCGGCTTCCACGCCGGAGACCCGGCGGGGCTGTTGCGGGTATGCCGGTCGGCCGCCGAGCGCTGCGTGCGAATCGGAGCCCAGGTGAGTTACCGGGACCTGGCCGGGTTCGGTAGGCGCTTCATCGACGTCGACGCCGAAGATCTACTCGCCGACGTCGTCTATCAGATCGGCGCGCTCCAAGCCCTCGCGCAGGCTTGTGGCACCGCAGTGTGTTATGTCAAACCCCACGGCGCGCTGTACAACACGATTGTCACCAATCGCGAGCAGGCCGCGGCCGTCGCCGAGGCAGTCCGCAGCGTGGACACGTCGCTTGCGGTACTGGGTATGACGGGTTCGGCGTTTTTCGACGAGGCCGACCGCAGGAGCCTGCGCACGGTTGCCGAGGCGTTCGCCGACCGCGCCTATCAATCCAACGGGCAGTTGGTCTCTCGCCGCGAACCCGGTGCGGTGCTGCATGATCCAGCGGCGATCGCGCATCGGGTGGTGACCATGGTGAACACCGGGTCGGTAGCCGCGGTCGACGGCTCGCCGGTTGCCGTCACCCTTAAATCGGTTTGCGTACATGGTGATTCACCAGGAGCCGTACAGATCGCGGCTGCGGTGCGCGATGCGCTCGAGGCTGCCGACATCGAGATCGGAGCGTTCTGCTGATGCGGCTCAAGCTCGGTCGTCCCGATATCACCCGTTACTCGGATCGGTTCGACGTGCCTGAGGCTCAACCAGATACGCCGCTGTCGGTGACGTTCATGGGTGTGGCCACGCTGCTACTGGACGACGGATCGTCGGCGGTGATGACCGACGGCTACTTCTCCCGTCCGGGCCTTGCGCAGGTAGCGGTCGGCAAGGTGTCGCCGTCACCGGCGCGCGTCGACGGTTGTCTGGCGCGGGCAAAGGTGACTCGGCTTGCCGGCGTCATCCCGGTGCACACCCATATCGACCACGTCATGGATTCCGCGCTGGTCGCCGACCGCACCGGCGCACAGTTGGTCGGCGGTGAGTCGGCGGCCAATGTCGGTCGCGGCTACGGATTACCCGAGGATCGTCTGGTCGTGGCGGTCCCAGGCGAGCCAATTAGGTTGGGCACCTTCGACGTTACGTTGGTGGAGTCGCATCACTGCCCGCCGGACCGGTTTCCCGGCGTGATTACCGCACCGGTGGTTCCGCCGGTGAAGGCATCGGCCTACCGCTGCGGTGAGTCGTGGTCGGCGCTGATCCACCACCGTCCGTCGGACCGGCGGTTGCTCATCCAGGGCAGTGCCGGCCACATCAAAGGCGCACTGGACGGCTACCGGGCCGATGTCGCTTACCTCGGCGTCGGCCAACTCGGCCTGCACCCGCGGTCATATCTGGTCGACTACTGGACCGAAACCGTGCGCGCGGTGGGCGCGCGGCGAGTGGTACTCATCCACTGGGACGACTTCTTTGCGCCACTGTCAAAACCGCTGCGGGCCATGCCATATGCGGGTGACGACTTGGACGTGTCCATTCGCATTCTCGATGAGCTGGCCGCGGAGGACGGCGTCGCCATGCACCTACCCACGGTGTGGCGACGCGAGGACCCCTGGGCTTAGAAGTTGATCCTCGCCATTTCGCTGGTGCTGCTGGCTGCCGTCCTCGGCTTCGCGGTCGCCCGCCCCCGGGGTCTGCCGGAGGCGGTGGCGGCCCTGCCGGCGGCGGCCATCCTGATCGCGATCGGCGCTATCTCGCCCCACCAGGCCGCGGCGCAGGTTACCGGACTGGCGCGAGTGGTCGGGTTCCTGGGAGCGGTGCTGGTGCTGGCCAAACTTTGTGACGACGAAGGGTTGTTCGAAGCCGCGGGCGCGGCGATGGCACGCGTAAGTTCCGGGTCGCACGGGCTGCTGCGGCAGGTGTTCGTCATCTCCGCGGTGATCACCGCGGTGCTCAGCCTCGACGCCACCGTCGTGCTGCTGACCCCGGTGGTCCTGGCCACCGCCCGTCAGTTACGAACCCCGGTGTCGCCGTACGCGTACGCCACCGCCCATCTCGCGAACACGGCCTCGCTGCTGCTTCCGGTGTCGAATCTGACGAATCTGCTCGTCTACCGCAGCGCCAACATCTCGTTCGTTAAATTCACCCTGCTGATGGCGTTGCCGTGGCTGGTCGCCGTGGCCACGGTGTATGTGGTTTTCCGCCTTTTCTTCGCCCAGGATCTGCGCACTCAGCCCAGCCATGAGAACCTTGGACCATCGCCAAAGCCGCCGGTGTTCGTACTGGTAGTGGTCGGGTTGACGCTTGCCGGATTCGCCGTCGCCGAATCGTTGGACATCGCCCCGGCATGGGCGGCGCTGGCCGGCGCCTCGGTCTTGGCGATACGCAGCCTGCGGCGCCGACACACTTCGATGGCAGACATTGCGCGCTCGGCTAATGTGCCGTTCCTGGTCTTCGTGCTGGCGCTGGGCATCGTCGTGCAAGCCGTGATGCTCAACGGGATGACCGCCAAGATGTCAGCGTTGCTGCCGACCGGCACCGGCCTGGTCGCGTTACTCGGCATGGCCGCGTTCGCCGCCGTGCTGGCCAACGTGGTCAACAATCTGCCCGCGACGCTGGTACTGGTGCCACTCGTCGCAGCCAGTGGACCCGCGGCGGTGCTGGCCGTCCTGATCGGGGTCAACATCGGACCGAACCTGACCTACGTCGGGTCGTTGTCCAACCTGCTGTGGCGGCGGATACTGCGCCAGCACGACGTGAGCGCCGGCGTCGGTGAATACTCCCGCCTCGGTCTGTGCACCGTGCCGCCCGCCCTGTTGGTGGCGGTGCTGGCGCTGTGGGCGAGTGTGCGGCTACTGGGCGTATAACGCCGGCCCAGCTTTAATGATGTTGTGTGACAAGCGAATTGATCATGCCCCGCGTCCACCGCGGAATCGGAGGCTGTCACCGGTAGCGTGATGAGACGCCGGGATAGACTGTCCGCGAACGCGCAGACGATCGGGCGCCACATCATCAAGCACGTTGGAACACGTCGGTACAGAGGCGGCCAGCCTGCGCGGTTCCGGCAACGGGATACCCTGCGCGGCCAGCACACCGCGCAGCCGGGTCGGATAGTTCGTGATGATGCCGTCGACGCCGGCGGCGATCTGCTGCCGCATCGCATCGGGGTTGTCAACGGTCCATGGAATCACCCTGAGTCCCAACGCATGTGCTCGATCGACGAAAGCATTGTCGACTTGCTGGTAGTTCGGCGACAGAATGCCGGCGCCGGCCATCATCGCGCCGATCATGGGATCGCCGACACGCGTTGCATCGATGCCCGCCAGCCATGGCGAGCCCGGCACCCACGTCTGCTCGTCCCACAACGCCACCAGTGGCATTGACGGCTCCGTCTGACGTACCAGCGGCAGCACGCTCCAGTCGAAGCTCTGAATCTCGACCCGGTCGACCTGGCCAGCGGCACGGACCGCGGCGAGCAAGACGTCGACGAACTCCTGCGGGTCCGCCGATGTCCCGGGATGGTCGGCCTCCACCTTGGTTTCGATGTTGTAGCGCACGCCGGAGGGACCGGCGAGGGCGAACACCTCGGCCAAGACCGCTATCTTGTTGCCCCACACGACCTCGGCAGCGGGGAACTCACTTGCGGGCTTGCCGCAGTCCAAAGTGCGTACCTGGGCGAGTGTGAGTTCGTGCACCAACTTGCCCACGTAGGGATAGGCCTGGTCGCCGGCGAAGGCGGGCCCGGTGTCAGCACACTGGTCGGCCTTGATCACCGGGTCATGCCACACCACAGGCTGACCGTCTTTGGTGATGTTGATATCCAATTCGAGTGTGCTGACACCGGTTTCGATCGCCTTGGCGAAGGCACGCAGCGATTCCCCGGTGGTCTCGCCGCGGCCTCCGGCATGGGCCTGCACATCGAACCCAGGCGTCTGCGCGGAGGACGCTGGCACAAGCAGCAGCAGCCACGCTACGAGGCCCGCCAGCAGAACGGCGAAAAGTCGAGCGGGCAAGGCGAGTTAACTTCTGCGCTGACGCGAGATTTCGGCCAGCACCACCCCGGCGGCCACCGCGGCGTTCAACGATTCGGTCTGGCCCGCCATCGGGATGGAGACCACCTGGTCGCAGTTCTGCCGCACCAAACGCGACAGGCCCTTGCCCTCCGAACCGACCACCAGAACCAATGGGTCGGTGCCGTCGATATCGTCCAAGACGGTGTCTCCGCCCGCGTCCAGCCCTACCACCCGCAATCCCCGGTCGGCCCAATCCTTCAGAGTCCTGGTCAGATTGGTTGCCCGTGCTACCGGGAGCCGGGCAGCGGCGCCGGCGCTGGTACGCCAGGCGACGGCCGTCACCGAGGCGGAACGGCGCTGCGGGATCACCACACCCTGGCCGCCGAACGCCGCCACCGACCGCACGATCGCCCCCAGATTGCGCGGGTCGGAGATGTTGTCCAAGGCGACCAACAGCGCCGGCGATGTACTGATGGCGGAGACGACCAGATCGTCGGGATGGGCGTAGTTGAACGGCGGCACCTGCAACGCAATGCCCTGATGCAGGTGGTTGGCCGTCATCCGGTCCAGATCGGTGCGCGGCACCTCGAGGATGGCGATTCCCGCATCGGCCGCGCGGGCGACGGATTCGGTCACCCGCTCGTCGGCATCCGTACCGAGCGCTACGTAGAGCGCCGTCGCCGGAACACCGGCGCGCAGGCATTCCAGTACCGGGTTGCGCCCGAGCACGGTCTCGGCTTCGTCGACGCGCTTGGAGGACCGCTGCTGCTGCGGCTTGGACCGCTTGGCGGCGGGATGGTGGGGACGCATATGCGCCGGCGGGGTGGGGCCCCGTCCTTCCAGGCCGCGACGGCGCTGGCCGCCCGAACCCACGGTCGGGGGCTTCTTATTGCCGGATTTGCGGATCGCCCCACGGCGTTGGGAATTGCCGGCCATCTACTTGACGTCACCACCCAGCGTCCACTGGGGGCCGTCCGCGGTGTCGGTGACCTCGATGCCGGCCTGCTTGAGCCGGTCCCGGATCTCGTCGGCCAACGCCCAGTTACGCTGTTCGCGGGCCTTCTCGCGATGCTTCACTTCGGCTTGCACCAGCACGTCGACGGCAGCCAGTGCCGCCGAGGTCTCGTCACGGCTCTCCCAGCGCTCGTCTAGCGGGTCGCAGCCCAGGATGCCCATCATGGCGCGGATTGCGCTGGCGCTCTGCAGGGCCCCTTCATGGTCGCCGGCGTCGAGCGCGCGGTTACCGTCGGCCCGGGTGTGGTGAATCTCGGCCAGCGCGATCGGGACCGCCAGGTCGTCGTCGAGTGCTGCGGCGAAGCGGGGGGTCCACTCGCCGAGGCAGACGGCACCCACCCGGCTTCGTACCCGGTGCAGGAAGTCCTCCACCCCCACATAGGCCTTCACCGCGTCTTGCAACGCGGTCTCGGAGAACTCCAGCATCGACCGGTAGTGGGCGCTGCCCAGGTAGTAACGCAGTTCGGCGGGCCGCACCCGCTGCAGCATCGCCGGGATGGCAACCACGTTGCCCAGCGACTTGCTCATCTTCTCCCCGCCCATGGTCACCCAGCCGTTGTGCAGCCAGTAGCGGGCGAACCCGTCGCCGGCGGCGCGACTCTGGGCAATCTCGTTCTCGTGGTGCGGGAAGATCAAATCCATTCCACCGCAGTGGATGTCGAATTCCGGCCCGAGATAGGTGCGCGCCATTGCCGAGCATTCGATGTGCCAGCCCGGACGTCCGCGCCCCCACGGCGAGGGCCACGACGGCTCGCCGGGCTTCTCACCCTTCCACAGGGTGAAGTCGCGCTGATCGCGCTTGCCGGTGGCCACGCCTTCGCCCTGGTGGACGTCGTCGATCCGATGCCCCGACAGCTGGCCGTAGTCCGGATAGCTGAGCACGTCGAAATAGACATCACCGGCCGCGGCATACGCGTGATTAGTTTCGATCAGGGTTTCCATTAATTCGATCATCTGGGTGATGTGCCCGGTGGCGCGCGGCTCCGCCGATGGCGGCAGCACGTCAAGCGCGTCATAGGCCGCGGTGAATGCCCGCTCATGGGTGGCGGTCCACTCCCACCACGGCCGGCCCGCCGCGGCCGCCTTGATCAGGATTTTGTCCTCGATGTCGGTGACGTTGCGGATGAACGCCACGTCGTAACCGCTGGCCATCAACCAGCGGCGCAGTATGTCGAAGGCCACCCCGCTGCGGACATGCCCGATATGCGGTAACCCCTGCGGAGTGGCGCCGCATTGGTAGATGGAGGCGTGACCGGGCCGTAGCGGGACGAAGTCACGCACGCCGCCCGTCGCGGTGTCATGGAGCCGCAAGCCGGCACGAACGGTCACGACGTGCCAGCTTACTGCCTACCTGCCGTCGCGAGGTGCGTCGCAGGGCACGGTCCGATCTATCGGAGCGAAATGATCAATGCCGTGGCGATGGCGGCCAGGCCCTCGCCACGCCCGGTGAGACCGAGCCCATCGGTGGTGGTGGCGGCCACCGAGACCGGTGCATTGAGCAAGCGTGAGAGCACCGCCTGAGCCTCGTACCGGCGCCAACCGATTTTCGGCCGGTTACCGATCACCTGCACCGCAGCATTGCCCACCCGGAAACCTTCCCCGGTGAGCAGCTCGATGACGTGTCGCAGCATGTCGGCACCGCTGACGCCTTCCCAGCGCGGATCGTCAACCCCGAAGACCGCGCCGATGTCGCCGAGCCCCGCGGCGGACAGGACGGCGTCGCACAGCGCATGGACGGCGACGTCACCGTCGGAGTGTCCGGAGCAACCGTCGGCGCTGGGGAAGAGCAGGCCCACCAGCCAGCACGGCCGTCCGGGTTCGATCGGGTGCACGTCGACACCCATACCGACGCGTGGCAGCTCCATCACTGGCGCACTATAGCTTTGGCCAGCAACAGATCCAGTTGAGTGGTGATTTTGAATGCCAGCGGGTCGCCGTCGACCACCTGCACCTGGCCGCCTGCCTGCTCGACCAGGGAGGCGTCGTCGGTGTAATCGACGGTCCCGGCTTGTTCAGCGGCTTTCTTATAGGCGCTCACCAGCACAGCGGTGGCAAAGCCCTGCGGTGTCTGCACGGCCCGCAGACCAGCCCGTTCGGGCGTGCCCAGGACGACCCCATTGGCATCAACGGCCTTGACGGTGTCGGCGAGCGGTAGCGCGGGTATGACGGCACTGTGGCCGGCCCGCAACTCAAGGACCACGCGCACGATCAGGGACGGCGGAGTAAGCGCGCGGGCCGCGTCGTGCACCAGCACAAATTCCGGTGGATCCGTCGACATTGCCGCCAGCGCGTTGCGCACGGATTCGGTTCGGTTCAGGCCGCCGGCCACGATGGTGGCGATGTGGCCGAGGATCAGCTTGGCCTCGTCGGTGCGATCTGGTGGCACCGCGACAACGACGGTGTCGACGACGCCGGATGCCCGCAGACCGGTCACGGCCCGCTCAACCAGCGACTGTCCTTCGAGCTGATAAAACGCCTTGGGTATCCCGGCAGCCAACCGCT
>JAVROZ010000437.1:0-4919 GCA_032162485.1 Mycobacterium sp. | reverse complement strand
TGGCGTTGCCGCCACCACCTCCTTGATCCACGCGTTCAACGGCCCGGTCGCGATCCGGGTGTCCCACGACGCCACGGCGTTCTCTAGGGCCGGCACCAGTTTCTGCACCGCCCGGCCCGTCTTAGCGGAGATGTTGACGCGCTGCGCCCAACGCACCTGCACCAGTTCGAGGTCGATCTCGCGTTCCAGTAGGTAACGCCGGTCCTCATCGACCAGATCCCACTTGTTGTAGGCCAGCACCAGCGCGCGTCCGGCCTCGATCACCATCGACAGCACGCGCAGGTCCTGTTCGGTGAGCGGTTGCGAGCCATCGATCAGCACGATCACCACTTCGGCGGCATCGATGGCCCCATGCGTGCGCACCGAGGCGTAGAACTCATGACCGCTGGCCTGTCCGACCTTGCGGCGCAAGCCCGCGGTGTCGACGAACTTCCAGATCTTGCCGCCGAGCTCGATCAGCGAGTCCACTGGATCGACCGTGGTCCCAGCGACGTCGTGAACCACCGACCGCTCATCACCGGCCAGTTTGTTCAGCAACGAGCTCTTACCCACGTTGGGTTTGCCGACGAGCGCCACGCGTCGCGGCCCGCCGACGCCCTGCGCCGACTCCGCCACATCTGGCAGCGCTGCCAGCACTACGTCGAGCAGATCAGCCACACCGCGACCGTGCATTGCGCTGATCGCATGCGGCTCACCAAGTCCCAGCGACCACAACGTGGCTGCGTCGGATTCGACTCTGTCGCTGTCAACCTTGTTGGCGGCCAGGAACACCGGCTTGCCGGAACGAAGCAGGATCCGGGCAGCGGCCTCTTCGGCAGTGGTGGCACCCACGGTGGCGTCGACCACCAGAATGATGGCGTCGGCGGTGCGCATGGCCACAGAGGCCTGCTCGGCGACCAGCTGCTGCAGGCCTTTGGCGTCGGGCTCCCATCCCCCGGTGTCCTGCACGACGAATCGGCGTCCGGTCCACAGTGCGTCGTAGGACACGCGGTCACGGGTCACGCCGGGAACGTCCTGCACCACCGCCTCACGTCGACCGATGATCCGGTTGACCAATGTCGACTTGCCGACGTTGGGGCGGCCCACGATCGCCACAACGGGGGCCGGCCCGGATTCAGCCAAGTCTTGTAATTCGGAATCGGTTAGACCCCATTCACTTTCGTCGGTCCAGGTCCCATCCTGTGTCACCGTATTGCCTCACTTCGCTGCGTGACCAACTCCAACAGGTGGGCGATCACCTCGGGTTCGGTCATGTCGCTGGTGTCGACGACGACCGCATCCGGGGCGGCCCGCAACGGCGATACCGCGCGCGTCGAGTCGAGATGGTCACGTCGCTGCACGTCGGCCAGCACGGCTTCGTAATCGTCGGCAAGACCGGCTCTGACGTTCTGGGCATTGCGGCGTTGGGCGCGGGTTTCGGCCGAGGCGGTGAGGAAGATTTTCACTGGGGCATCGGGGAAGACAACGGTCCCGATGTCACGTCCCTCGACGACGATACTGCCATCCTTACCGTGCTCCTCGGCCATCCGGCGCTGGATCTGGACCAAACGGGTGCGCACGGATGGCACAGCCGAGACCGCCGACACCGACCGATTGACGTCGTCACCACGGATTTCGGCTGAAACATCTTCTCCAGCAAGGTAGAAGCTGCTCGTGTCGGGGTCATATCCCACCGACAGCTGTACCGTCGATGCGGTCTCGCCGACAGCCTCGGGATCCGACGGGTCGACACCGGCGCGCAACACGGCCAGCGTAACTATCCGGTACATCGCCCCGGTGTCGAGAAAACGCGCCCCCAATCCACGCGCCAAACCTTTTGATACGGATGACTTTCCGGTACCCGCCGGGCCGTCGATCGTCACGATCAAAGGGTTCACAGCCCGACCGCCTTGTACAGTTGCCCGATCTCGTCCATCCGCAACGCCCGGACCGACCCCGGTCGCTGCTTGCCCAGGGTCACTGCACCAATATCGGTGCGTACCAATGCTTCTACCGGGAAACCCACCGCCGCCAGCAGCCGGCGCACGATCTTGTTTCGCCCCTCGTGCAGCGTCACCCGAACCAGCGACTTCCCGGGGATTGCGTCCACCACCGCGAAATCGTCGAGTCGCACCGGTCCGTCGTCCAGCTCGATGCCCGCCCGCAGCTGCTTGCCCAGCCCCCGCGGCACCGCACCCGTCACCGTCGCGAGGTACGTCTTGCGCACTTCGTGGGAGGGATGCATCAACCGGTGCGCCAACTCACCGTCGTTGGTCAGCAGGATCAGCCCTTCGGTGTCGGCGTCCAGACGCCCGACATGAAATAACTTCTTGTTGCCCCGCACCTTTCGTTCGATCAGGTCGCCGATGCATGGCCGCCCGCGATCGTCGGACATGGTCGAGTGCATGCCGCGCGGCTTGTTCAGCGCCAGGTAAACGAGCGAGTCGTCGAGGACCACCCGGGCTCCATCGACCCGGATCACCGACTCGTCCGGATTGACTCGGGTGCCCAGCTCGGTCACCACCTGCCCGTCCACCTCGACGCGACCCTCGATAATCAGCTTCTCGGCGGCCCGGCGGGACGCAATCCCGGCTTGGGACAACACTTTCTGCAGGCGGGTCCCCTGCGGTTCGTCGAACTCGACCATCAGTCGTGGTCCACCTCAAAAGTCAGTGGCTGCTCTGCGGCCCGGCCGCCCGCGAGTTTGATGAAACGTGGCTCGCTGTCCAGGGATTCGGTGAGATCGTCGATCATGTCGACGTCGGGAAGCAGGGGCGCGATGTCAGGCAGGTCCGACAACGAGCTCAATCCCAGGCGCTCGAGGAACAGTTCGGTGGTGGCGAAGGTCACCGCGCCGCTGTCTTCGTCGTTACCCACCTCGGTGATCAGTCCGCGCGCCAACAAAGTGCGCATCACCGCATCGACATTGACACCGCGCACGGCACTCACCCGCGCGCGCGTCACCGGTTGGCGGTAGGCCACCACGGCCAACGTCTCCAGGGCAGCGCGGGTGAGCTTGGTCCGCGTGCCGTCCAGTAACAGCTTCTCGACGAACGGCGCGAACCGGGCGCGGGTGTACAGGCGCCACCCGTCGCTGTTGTGTCGCAGGTCGATGCCGCTGTCGCGTTCGGTCAGTTCGTCGGACATCAGCCGCAGCTTTGCGGCGACCCGGTAGACCGGCTGCTCGGTGGCCGAGGCCAGCGCCTCGGCCGTCACCGGGGTGTCCACCACCAACAGCAGCGATTCCAGCACTCGACCGAGTTCATCGGGGTCCATCTCGGCGTGCTCAGCGATATCCGGGATGCCAGCGTCCGATTCGGGCAACTGGTCAGTCATGCGCCTCGCTCGTCCTCATCGCTTCGCTCTGCATCGTCGCCCGAGCTGGTCGGCCGTTTCCCGGTCCACGAAACCTGGAGCACGCCAAGGGGCTCGGACTGGTCGAATGCTACCGCCCGGGACCGATACAGTTCGAGCAGCGCAAGGAAGCGACCGACGATTTCGACCGGCACTTTGCAGTCGGCAACGAGCTGCGCGAACGACGCCCACTGGCCACTGCCCAGCCGCTCCAGCATCGACAGGATATGTCTGGCCTGCTCGGGCACCGACACCGAGTCCACATGCAGATGGCCGGTGGCCACGGTGGGCACCGGCCGCGGGGTGAAAGCGATCGCCGCGATCTCGGCGAAGCGCGCGGGATCGACGCCGAGCATCACCTCCGGCAGCAGGTCCTCGAAGCGCTCCTCCATCGACACCGCGCGGGGATAGCTGCGCAGTGCGGTGGCCTCCAACTCGGCGAACATCTCCGCGACATGCTTGAACGCCCGGTACTGCAGCAGCCGGGCGAACAGCAGGTCGCGCACCTCAAGCAGGGCCAGGTCTTCCTCGTCATCGACCTGCCCGGTCGGCAGCAACCGGGCCGCTTTCAGGTCCAACAACGTCGCCGCGATCACCAGGAATGCGGTGGTCTCCTCCAACTCCAGCTGAGCGCCGACGGCCTTCGTGTAGGCGATGAAGTCATCGGTGACCTGGTGCAATGCCACCTCGGTGACATCGAGGCGGTGCGCGAAAATGAGCTGAAGCAGCAGGTCGAACGGCCCCTCAAAATTGGTCAGCCGAACTCGAAATCCATCCGCGTAGTCGTTCTCGGGTGCCGACTCAACGTCCGATGGGTTGTTCGGGGGGCCGTTCACACGCCGAATCGGTCGATGAACTCGCGAGCCAGCCCGCGATACGCCAGGGCACCGCCGGACTTGGGCGCCCATGTGGTGATGGGTTCGCCCGCGACACTGGTCTCCGGGAAGCGGACGGTCCGGGCGATCACCGTGTCGAACACCAGGTCACCGAACCGCTCAACGACACGTGCCATCACTTCGCGGGAGTTGACCGTGCGGGTGTCGTAGCGCGTGATCAGGATGCCGCTGATGTCGAGCTTGGGATTGAGCCGGTCGCGCACCTTTTCGACGGTATCGGTGAGCAGCGCCAGCCCGCGCAACGAGAAGAACTCGCACTCGGTGGGGATCACCACACCCTCCGCGCAGGCCAACCCGTTGACGGTGAGCAGGCCCAGTGACGGCTGGCAGTCGATCAGCACGTAGTCGTATCGGTCCAGGATCGGATACAGCGCCCGGCCCAGGGTCTGCTCGCGCCCCACCTCGTTGACGAGCTGGATTTCGGCGGCGGAGAGGTCGATATTGCTGGGGACCAAGTCGAGGTTCTTGACGCGGGTGTTAATCAGCACGTCGTCAATCGACACCCGAGGCTCTACCAGCACGTTATGAATCGTCTTCTCTAGCTCATAGTGCGGCACGCCCAAGCCGGCGGACAGCGCACCCTGCGGGTCCATGTCCACCAGCAACACCCGCCGGCCGTACTCGGCCAAGGCGGCACCCAGGTTGATTGTCGACGTGGTCTTGCCGACGCCGCCCTTTTGATTGCACATC
>JAVROZ010000436.1:0-4296 GCA_032162485.1 Mycobacterium sp. | reverse complement strand
GGGTAGAACGCCAAGCCGACCAGCAGTGCCGCGAAATGCCCAATGGCGGTGAAGTCCAAGCCGATGCGGTCCATGGTGATCACCGGGAAGCCGAAGATGAGTAGCAGTACCCCAAGGTAGCCCCAGCGCCAGGGTCGCGCGATGCGATAGGTGAGCACCCCGATGATGCCGACCATGAAGTAGCTCACCCCGATATCGTGCGCCCGCACATATCTCTCGTTGGCGTCCCGCATTTCGATCGCCAGGTAGAGCAGGCCTTCGCTGACGTAAGTGGCGATGATGTGGGCGCTCAATCCCACTGAGAGCCAACGCAATTGGCCCAGCCACCGTTCGGCCGGGGCCAGAAAGATGGTGAACAACAATAGATAGGGTTCCAGGCTCCTGCCGTCGATCCACAACAGACTGGAGAACAGCACACCGAGCGGATCCGTTGCCAGCGCGTGGATGTTGGTGTAGCGGTGCAGGAGTATCGAGTGCAGCTGATGCCCGGTCAGCACGTTCTGCACGATCGTTGTGATCGCCAGTGCCAGCAACCAGCCGTACGTCAGTGGTGCGCGGATGATGTAGTGCCACACCGCGCGCACCAAGGTGCGAAACCGTGTCGACACTGGTGTTTCCGCCACGCTTAACCTTCCCACGCCCGGTGTCTCGCCGTACAACTTGGGCGCCTTGGCAGGGACGCCTACTTCGGCGACTCAGCGGGTTGCTCAACCGGTTTCGCCGGCTTCTCGAAGTCGGGTGCCAGGTGCCGCCACCAACAGGTGATGTAGATCAGCATGGAAAGCACCAGGACGACGATGACCCAGAGGACAATCCTGATATCGATCCAGGAGCCGAACGGGGGCGCATTGGGGAGCGCATTTCGCAGCGGTACCACCGCGAAAAGCATCGCCGCATACCAAGTGGTCATGGGCGGCTGGAACCTTCGTCGGTCCCGCGCCGTCTGAACCGCAACGAACAAACCTATGCCGGCGAGAAGAATCAGAGCGCCCAGGATCACCACGGCGAATGCGACGGTGCCGGCCGAACGCTGCAACTTCACTCGGTACGGTGTCGGTCCGCCGTCTTGGCTGGGGGCCGGAATGTTGATCTGCCAGCCGGCGAGGCGGTCTACGAACCTCACCACTGCGCGTTCCGGCACTTGTTCGGGGCCACGGAAAATTTCGACGGTGATCGGGCCCGAGGTGTAGTGATCGAACGGCCAGCTGGCGACGTTACCGCTGAGTGTGAGCGGTACGGGGAAAGTACCGGGCAGCGTGTCCTTCGACCACGACCGTTTGGCGGGCGTCGCCGTGGAGGTGACTACGACGCTGAGATCTTCGGTCAGACCGTGGGTTTTCGGGTCCAACAACGCGGGCCCGGGAGAAATCGCAAGGTTTGTCAGCAGCACGGTGTTACTCTGCTGCACCTCTTGCAGGTCGATCGTCACCGTGGTGCCGTCGCTCGTCGGCTGCCCTTGAGTGAGGTCGTGCGGGCCCGTGCCTGCGCTGCCGTACAGCGAGGTCGAAG
The DNA here is from genome assembly GCA_032162485.1 of Mycobacterium sp. Classification (GTDB taxonomy): domain Bacteria; phylum Actinomycetota; class Actinomycetes; order Mycobacteriales; family Mycobacteriaceae; genus Mycobacterium. Next base: position 2,787 of record JAVROZ010000436.1, on the reverse strand, counting down.
CGACATACGCCACGATGAAAACCAGCAGACCAGCGATGCCGAGCTTCACGTCTTTCGATCCTCCGGGCTTGGCTGCGTGTCGAAGTCGGGTGCCAGGTGCCGCCACCAGCAGGAGATGTAGAGCACCAGCGAGACGGTCAACACCACGATCACCCACAGCACGACCGTGACGTCCATCCAACTTCCGAACGGTGGCGCATCAGGCAGCGCATTTCGCAGCGGCATCACCGCGAACAACATCGCCGCATACCAGGTGGTCATCGGCGGCTGAAATTTTCGTCGGTCACGCATCGTCTGAACCGCAACGAATAAGCCCAGGCCGGCAAGCGCGATCAGTACACCCAGAATCACGACGCCGAACGCGGCGGTGCTGAGCGTCCGGTGCAAATCCAACTGGTAGGTGACGTGCGCATCGTCGGTGCGCAGGCGCGACACGTTAACTCCCCAGCCGAGCAGCCGGTCCACCAGTATCACGGGCGCTCGTTCCGGTACTTGCGCGGCGCCGGAGAAGAGTTCAACGCTGACGGGCCCCGAGCGATAGGTATCGAAGGGCCAATCGGCCACGTCACCGGTCAGCGTCACCGACACGGGCAGTACTTCGGGCAGGGAGCCCTTCGGCCAGGTGCGCCGGCCCGACGTCACCGCCGAGGTGGCCACCACCGTGAGGTCTTCCTTGAGACTGTGGGTCGACGAGTCCAGCAGATCGGGTCTCGGCGATACGGCGAGGTTGGCACGAAGCAGGCTGTTGTCCGACTCAATGGTTTCGATATCAACGGTCACCGTGGTGCCGTCGCCCGCCAGGCCGTCGCCGATTTGGTGTGGGTGGCCCGCACCGCCCACCACATACAACACAATCGAAGTCACATAACCGGCGACGAAGATAACTAAGCCAAGGATCCTGCGCCGCGTCATCGGCTACTCGACAGTGACGGACTTGGCCAGATTTCGCGGCTTGTCGACATCGTAGCCGCGGGCCTGGGCCACCGACGCAGCGAACACCTGAAGCGGGATGGTCGACAGCAACGGCTGCAAAAGCGTTGACACCGCGGGTATTTCGATCAAATGATCGGCGTACGGGCGTACGGTGTCGTCGCCTTCCTCGGCGATCACAATCGTCACCGCGCCGCGGGTCTGGATCTCGCGGATGTTGGACATCAGCTTGGCGTGCAGGGTGGCGGCACTCTTGGGCGAGGGCATGACGACGATCACCGGGAGGTCGTCTTCGATCAGGGCGATCGGGCCATGCTTGAGCTCGCCGGCGGCGAACCCCTCGGCGTGCATGTAGGCCAGTTCCTTGAGTTTGAGTGCGCCCTCCAGGGCCACCGGGTAGCCGACGTGGCGTCCCAGGAACAGCACCGTCGAGGACTGGGCGAACCGGTAGGCCAGGTCGGTCACCGGGCCCATTTCCGCGATCACTTGGGCGACCAGGTCCGGCATCGCTTCCAGTTCGCGGTATTCGCGCTCGACCTCGTCGGGGTACTTGGTGCCGCGGGCCTGCGCCAGCGCCAGGCCCACCAGGTAGTTGGCGGTGATCTGCGCCAGGAACGTCTTGGTTGAGGCCACACCGATCTCGGGTCCGGCGCGGGTGTAGAGCACCGCGTCGCACTCGCGCGGAATCTGGGACCCGTTGGTGTTACAGATCGCCAGTACTTTGGCCTTCTGCTCCTTGGCATGCCGAACCGCTTCGAGCGTGTCCGCGGTCTCGCCGGACTGGGAGATCGCCACCACCAATGTGCTGCGGTCCAACACGGGGTCGCGGTAGCGGAATTCGCTGGCGAGCTCCACCTCCACCGGCAGTCGCGTCCAGTGCTCGATCGCGTACTTGGCGAGCAGCCCCGAATGGTAAGCGGTGCCGCAGGCGACGACGAATACCTTGTCGATCTCGCGCAGTTCCTGGTCGGAGAGCCGCTGCTCGTCGAGCACGATCCGGTTGCCCACGAAATGCCCGAGCAGAGTCTCGGCCACCGCGGTGGGCTGCTCGGCGATCTCTTTGAGCATGAAGTACTCGTAACCGCCCTTTTCCGCGGCGGCCAGGTCCCAATCGATATGAAACTCGCGGTATTCGACATCTTCGTTGCCGTTGAAGTCGCTGACCCGGTAACCGTCCGCGGTGATCACTACGGCCTGGTCCTGGCCGAGTTCGACCGCCTGGCGGGTGTGCTCGATGAAGGCCGCGACATCGGATCCCACGAACATCTCGCCGTCGCCGACACCGAGTACCAGCGGCGTCGAGCGGCGGGCGGCGACAATGGTGCCGGGCTCGTCGGCGTTGGCGAACACCAGAGTGAAGTGGCCCTGGAGCCGGCGCAGCACGGAAAGCACGGCGGCCGTGAAGTCACCGGCCGTCTCACCGTGGTGATAGGCCTGCGACACCAGGTGCACGGCGACCTCGGTGTCGGTGTCGCTGGCAAACTCGACCCCGAGCGCCTCCAGCTCCTGACGCAGCGATGCGAAGTTCTCGATGATGCCGTTGTGGACGACGGCGATCTTGCCGGCGGCGTCGCGGTGCGGGTGCGCGTTGCGGTCGGTGGGGCGACCGTGGGTGGCCCAACGGGTGTGACCCAATCCGGCGGTGCCCGCCAGTTCGGCCGGCTCCATTTCGGCGATCGCCGCTTCCAGATTCGACAGCTGACCTGCGCGGCGGCGCACCGTGAGCTTGTGTTGGCCGTCGACCAGGGCGATGCCCGACGAGTCGTAGCCGCGGTACTCCATCCGGCGCAGCGCATTCATGACGACGTCGCAGGCAGGCCGCTGCCCGACATAGCCGACAATTCCGCACATTCTGAC